>SHLU01000142.1 GCA_004282995.1 Sphingomonadaceae bacterium | reverse complement strand
CGCCGTATTCGGCGAGCAAGATGTCGCTGATCTTCTTGGCGCGTACGGGATCGCCAACCATCAACGGAACGATATGCGTGACGCTGTCCATGACCGGCAATCCGGCGGTGCGAAACTTCTGCTTGAGAAGTGCGGCATTAGCCTGCTGCGCGTCCCGTTCTTCGCTCGAATTCTTGAGATGCTTTACCGAGGCGAGGACGCCCGCCACCAGTGCAGGACTGAGCGAGGTCGTGAAGATGAACCCTGGTGCATATGAACGGATGCAATCGACGATTTTGGTGTCGGCCGCGATGTAGCCGCCCATCACGCCGAACGCCTTGCCCATCGTCCCTTCGATGATGTCGATCCGGTGTGTGGCCTCGTCACGTTCGGAAATGCCGCCACCGCGCGGGCCGTACATGCCGACCGCGTGGACCTCGTCGATGTAGGTAAGCGCATTATACTGCTCGGCCAGGTCGCAGATTGCGTGGATCGGGGCGACATCGCCATCCATTGAATAGACGCTTTCGAAGGCGATGACCTTTGGCGTATCGGGATCTTCGGCGGCCAGCAGCTCTTCCAGGTGTGCGAGATCGTTGTGGCGGAAGACCCGTTTCTCGCAGCCCGAATTGCGGATACCGGCTATCATGCTGGCGTGGTTCAGTTCGTCGGAAAAGATTACGCAGCCCGGCATCAATTTTGCGAGCGTCGAAAGCGTCGCGTCGTTCGAGACATAGCCACTGGTGAACAGCAGTGCCGATTGCTTGCCATGCAGGTCAGCCAGCTCGTTTTCCAGCTCGACATGGTAATGCGTATTGCCGCCGATATTTCGGGTCCCGCCCGAACCAGCGCCGACGTCGTGCAACGCCTCCTCCATCGCCTCGATCACCTTGGGGTGTTGTCCCATGGCGAGATAATCATTGGAGCACCACACCGTGATCGGCTTGGGTCCGTTGTGGCCGTGGAAACAACGCGCATTGGGATAGGCACCCTTGTTGCGCAGGATGTCGATAAAGACCCGGTAGCGCCCCTCGGCATGAAGCCGGTCAATCGCCTGGTCGAAGATCTGGTCGTAATTCATGAGCTCGCAGATTCGCAGATAGTCAGGATTCCGGCACGATTCCACAGCGATCTTTGCGAATGATTCGCATCAGAACGCTGCGACGCTTTCCAGTCCGTAGCGAGTGAGCACTTTGCGCAGCGATGGGTCGAGGGCATCCTGGGAGGTCGACACCAGCCGATCGGGCTCTTTCCGCAAGAATTCCTGGCCCTTGGTTACGGTGGCGATTTGCCGCGCAATGCCTTCCGCACCGTGCACCAGACGCACGTCCGGCCCGAATATTTGCAACAGTTCATCTTCCAACAAGGGGAAATGGGTGCAAGCCAGGACCACCGTGTCCAGGCCGTCGTTCTCGACAGCGTCGAGGAGCACGGAAACCTCGCCGCGCAGGCTTTCCAGGTCGATCCAATGGCCGCGCAATTTGGCCTCGGCCATGTCGACCAATTCGGGACCGGCATGGCGGATCAGCCGCTTGCCATTGGCGAATTCTGCTTCGAGCCGGTCAACATAGGGCTGGCGGATGGTCGCCTCTGTCCCGAGTACACCGATAACACCGCTTTTGCTTATTGCTGCGGCCGGCTTGATCGCCGGTACGGTCCCCACGATCGGCACTTCGAGCACGTCGCGCACCATGCCTAGCGCAATGGTGCTGGCTGTGTTGCAAGCGATGCAAATTGCGCGCGGGTGGAAACGCTCGCTCATCCGGCCGAGCAGGCCACACACCCTTGCTGCGACCTCGGCCTCGGTCTTGGTACCATAAGGCAGGCCGGCATAATCGGCGGCGTAGATCACCGGCGCCTTTGGCAGCACCTTGCGCAGTTCCTCGAGCACCGTCAGCCCGCCGACGCCGGTGTCGAACAACAGGATCGGCGCAGAGGGATCGACAGAATGCGACATGAAGGCTCGGCTTTGCTGCGGGCGGATACCCTTCCTTATTTTTCCGTAGCCCGAATGCAAGCGATCTGCCTATGATAGCGGACGAAAAGGCGAGAAGGGGACGCTGCCCATGAACTATGAAATCGATCCGTCGCTGGCTCTTGTCCTGGGCTATGTATTCGGCTCGATACCGTTCGGCCTGTTGCTGACGAAGATGGCCGGAATGGGCGATGTACGCAGTATCGGCAGCGGCAATATCGGCGCCACCAATGTGCTGCGCACGGGCAACAAAGGGTTGGCAGCGCTCACGCTGTTGCTGGACCTCCTCAAGGGTTTCGTACCTGTCCTGTTGGCCTGGAACCTGTTCCAGAACGATCTCGGCTGGACGGCACTGGGTGCGATATTGGGGCACTGCTTCCCGATCTGGCTCGGCTTCAAGGGCGGCAAAGGTGTGGCGACAGCCGCTGGTGTATGCTTTGGCATCGCCTGGCCGCTTGGCACGGTCTATGCGGTAGTGTGGCTGTCAATCCTGGCAGTTAGCCGGATAAGCTCGCTGGCCGGGATTGCAGCGGTGATTTCGGCTCCAATCGCGGCATGGTATTTCGGCTGGATGTCCTTTGTAGCGCCGCTGGCATTGATCGCAGCGCTGATCGTCTGGCTCCACCGCGCCAATATCGGGCGGTTGTTTCGCGGTGAGGAACCGCGCGTGGGCAGCAAAACGTAAGTTTACGATGCCTGAGACAACGCTTTCGCAAGCAGAGGCCTTCGCGCGCATCCGGTTGCTGCGCTCGCCCCATATCGGGCCGGTAAGCTATGTCCAGTTGCTGCGCCGGTTCGGCACGGCCGAAGCGGCGCTGGAGGGGCTGCCCGACTTCGGCAGGAACGGAAAACGCAATTATCGTCCGGTCCCGGCCGAAGGGATCGAGCGTGAGGTCGAAGAAGTCCGCGCAGCTGGGGCCCGCTACCTGTTCCACGACCAGCCCGATTATCCCGTCTTGCTTGGCGAGCTGGAAAGCGCGCCGCCGATCCTGACCTACCGCGGCGACCTTGCGCTGGCTGCAAGACCCTGCGTCGCCATGGTAGGTGCCCGAAATTCGAGCGCGGCTGCGGTCAAGCTGGCGCGTGAGTTCGCCACCGCGCTGGCCGAGGCGGGGCTCACCGTAGTCTCCGGCCTAGCCCGCGGAATAGACGGCGCTGCCCACGAAGGTGCTTTTCCCGCCACCATCGGTGTGATCGCCAGCGGCATCGACATCGCCTATCCGCCGCAGCACGCAGAGCTTCAGGAACGCATCGCCAGCGAAGGCTTGCTGCTGGCCGAACAGCCGCCCGGCACCGAGCCGCGTGGCAGCCACTTTCCCAGCCGCAATCGCATCATTGCCGGGCTGGCGAGCGGCACGCTGGTGGTGGAGGCGGCGGTCAAATCCGGCAGCCTGATCACTGCGAGGCTGGCCGGCGAGGCGGGGCGCGAAGTGATGGCAATTCCCGGCTCCCCGCTCGATGCCCGTTCGGCCGGCTGCAATCATCTGATCCGCGAAGGCGCGGTGCTGGTGCAGGAACCTGGCGACGTGATCGAACTGCTCGGCAGCTTCGACGGTTCACCGCACTCGACCTTCCGCGAAGCTTCCGCTGATTTCGACTATGTGCCAGAGGAATTGGCCGACGCCGAACCCGCCGACATCGCTGACTTGCTCACCACCGCGCCCGTCGCCGTCGACGAACTCATCCGCCAATCGGGCGAGAGCGCCGCGGCGGTTCAACTGGCGCTGCTGGAGCTGGAGATCGGCGGACGACTGGAAAGGCATGCGGCGGGGCGGGTGTCGCTGAACCAATAATCCCGCTTGACGAACCGAAACCGCCAACCCCACCTTCGCGCGTATACGCACACGTAAGGGACGCCCTGAAAACCAATGCAACTTGTCATCGTCGAATCGCCTGCCAAGGCGAAGACCATCGAAAAATACCTGGGCAAGGACTTCAAGGTCCTCGCATCCTACGGCCATGTCCGCGACTTGCCGCCCAAGGATGGCAGCGTGCGTCCGGACGAGGATTTCGCGATGGACTGGGAACTCTATCGCGACAAGCAGAGCCGCTTCAAGGAAATCGCCGACGCGGCCAAGCAGGCCGACCGCCTGATCCTCGCGACCGACCCTGACCGCGAGGGCGAGGCCATTTCCTGGCACGTCCAGGAACTGCTGGCCAAGCGCAAGGCGCTGCCGGCCAAGGTCGACCGCGTCACCTTTAACGCCATTACCAAGAGCGCCGTGACCGAGGCGATGGGGCGTCCGCGCGAACTCGATAAGCCGCTGATCGATGCCTACCTTGCGCGCCGTGCGCTGGACTATCTGTTCGGTTTCACCCTCAGCCCGGTGCTGTGGCGCAAGCTGCCCGGTGCCAAGAGCGCGGGCCGCGTCCAGTCGGTCGCCCTGCGGTTGATCGTCGATCGGGAGCGCGAGATCGAGGCGTTCAAGGCCGAGGAATACTGGTCGGTGCTGGCCAAGCTCCAGCATGACGGGACCGAGTTCGACGCGCGGCTGGTAAAGTTCGACGGCAACAAGCTTGGCAAGATGGCGCTCGGCAACGAAGGCTCGGCCCTGGCGGCGAAAGCTGCGGTCGACGCCGGTCGTTTCACTGTGGAGGATATCGAGACCAAGCCGCTCAAGCGCAATCCCGCGCCGCCGTTCACCACCTCGACGCTGCAGCAGGAGGCGGCGCGCAAGCTCGGCTTCTCGGCCAGCCACACCATGCGGCTGGCGCAATCGCTATATGAAGCGGGCGCCATCACCTATATGCGTACCGACGGTGTGCAGATGGACGGCAGTGCCATTGACGCCTGCCGCGATGCCATCGGCCAGCGCTTCGACAGCGCCTACCTGCCGGAAAAGCCGCGTTTCTATTCGACGAAGGCCAAGAACGCGCAGGAAGCGCATGAGGCGATCCGGCCGACCAATTTTACCCGCGACCACGTCGGCTCGGGCGACGAGGCCAAGCTCTACAGTCTGATCTACAAGCGGGCGATGGCGAGCCAGATGGCGACTGCGCAGCTTGAGCGGACAACGGTGACCTTGCGCGATCCGACCGGAAAGCACGAGTTGCGCGCCACCGGCCAGGTGGTGAAGTTCCCGGGCTTCTTCGCAGTGTACCAGGAAGGGCGCGACGACCGAGACGACGAGGACGAAGGCCTGCTGCCGGTGCTGAACAAGGGCGACGTCCCGGCCAAGCTCGCGGTCGAGGCCAATCAGCACTTCACCCAGCCGCCGCCGCGTTTCTCCGAGGCTTCGCTGGTCAAGCGGCTCGAAGAACTCGGCATCGGTCGTCCCTCGACCTATGCCAGCACCATCCAGACGTTGCGCGACCGTGACTATGTGCGGATGGAGAAAAACCGTTTCTTTGCAGAGGAATCGGGGCGGCTTCTCACAGCTTTCCTCGAACGCTTCTTCCCCAATTATGTGGCTTTCGAGTTTACCGCGGGGATGGAGGAGGAGCTCGATACGGTTTCCGACGGGCGCGAGGAATACAAGGATCTGCTGTCAAAGTTCTGGGCCGACTTCAAGCCCAAGGCCGACGAGGTGATGGAGAAAATGCCCTCGGAAGTGACCGAAGTGCTGGACGAATATCTTTCCGATTATCTTTTCCCCGAACGCGCCGATGGCAAGGACCCGCGCCATTGTCCGCTGTGCGACAAGGAGGGCCGCGATGGTGGTCGCCTGGCCTTGCGTGGTGGTCGCTTCGGCGCCTTCGTGGCCTGTGCCAATTATCCCGAATGCAAGTTCACCCGCCGCTTTGCCCAGCCGGGTGCCGATGGCGACGAGGGCACACAGGACACGGTGCTTGGCCAACATCCCGAAACGGGTCTCGATATCGAGCGCAAGACGGGCCGGTTCGGGCCATATGTGCAGATGGGCGAGGGCAAGGAAGCCAAGCGCGCCAGTATTCCCAAGGATCTCGACGATTTCGATCTCGAATGGGCGATCAAGCTGCTCGACCTGCCGCGTATCGTCGGCGCGCATCCGGAAACCGGAAAGGAGATCGAGGCCGCGATCGGTCGCTACGGCCCCTATCTCCGCCATGACGGCAAATACGGCAAGCTGACCAACACCCGCGAAGTTTTCGAAGTGGGTATGAACCGTGCGGTCGATATCCTCGCCCAGGCGGCCAACCGCAAGGGCGGCGGGCGCGGCAAGGCTGAGCCGATCAAGACTCTAGGCGAACACCCGACCAGTGGTGGCGAGATCAAGGTGATGCCGGGCCGTTATGGCCCCTATGTCACCGATGGCACCACCAATGCGACCATTCCCAAGGATGTGAAGCCGGAGGATGTGACCGAGGCGCAGGCAATCGAACTGATCGATGCCCGTGCGGCCAAGGGGCCTGCCAAAAAGAAGCGCAAAAAGGCTGC
>SHLU01000141.1 GCA_004282995.1 Sphingomonadaceae bacterium | reverse complement strand
CGCTCGAAATCGCCAAGGAGGACAAGGGGTTATACGCCGATACCGAGATGTCGGCAGAGGACTGGAAAGAACTGGTCGCGCAGTACAAGCAGATCGCTGCCGAGGAACAGGATGGCGAACCTTTCCCGCAGGACGTGACAGAGCAACTGTGGGGCGCAATCAGCGCCGTGTTCGATAGCTGGGACAGCGAACGCGCTAAAGTTTATCGTCGTCTCAATGACATACCGCACGACATGGGCACGGCTGTGAATGTCCAGGCCATGGTGTTCGGCAATATGGGCGATACCTCGGCCACCGGCGTCGCCTTCACCCGCGACCCTTCGACAGGTGAGAAGGCCTATTACGGCGAATTCCTGATCAATGCACAGGGCGAGGACGTGGTTGCCGGCATTCGTACCCCGCAATATCTGACCCGCATTGCGCGCGAGGCAGCGGGGGCCGACAAGCCGAGCATGGAAGAAGCCATGCCCGAAGCCTATGGCGAGCTCGCGCGTGTGTTCGACCTCCTCGAACGGCACTACCGCGATATGCAGGACATCGAGTTCACCGTTGAGCGGGGCACCTTGTGGATGCTGCAGACCCGCACCGGCAAGCGTACCGCCAAGGCGGCACTCAAGATGGCGGTCGACATGGTCGGTGAGGGCCTGGTCAGTGAAAAAGACGCGATCCGCCGGATTGATCCCATGGCGCTCGACCAGTTGCTCCACCCCACGCTTGATCCCGATGCGCCGCGTGACGTCATGACCACAGGGCTTCCTGCTTCGCCGGGTGCGGCCTCGGGAAAGATCGTGCTCGACGCAGACACTGCGGAACAGTGGGTCAATCGCGGCGAAAAAGTAATCCTGGTCCGGGTCGAAACCTCACCAGAAGACATCCACGGCATGCACGCGGCTACCGGCATCCTGACTGCCCGGGGCGGAATGACGAGTCACGCCGCTGTGGTCGCGCGCGGTATGGGACGTCCCTGCGTATCAGGGGCATCGGGCGTTGTGATCGCTCGCGAAGGACGCACGCTCACCATCGGCGGGCGCGAGCTCAAGGAAGGCGATATCCTCACCCTCGACGGTTCGAACGGGCAGGTCATGGCCGGGGAAGTCGCCACCATCGAGCCCGAACTGGCCGGCGACTTCGGCACTTTGATGGTGTGGGCCGACAAGCATCGCAGAATGGCCGTGCGTACCAACGCCGAGACCCCGGCCGATTGTGCCGTAGCGCGCCAGTTCGGCGCCGAGGGTATCGGCCTTTGCCGGACCGAACACATGTTCTTCGATGCCGACCGGATCAGTGCGGTGCGGCAGATGATCCTGGCCGAAAAAGAAGAGGGCCGCCGTGCCGCTCTGGCAAAACTGCTGCCCGAACAGCGCGCCGATTTCCGCTCCATTTTCGAGGTCATGGTCGGCCTGCCATGCACCATCCGCCTGCTCGACCCCCCGCTGCACGAATTTCTGCCGCATGGCGATGCCGACTTCGCGGAACTGGCCGACGCTACCGGCCTGTCGGTCGAACGTCTCAGGAGGCGCGCAGACGAACTGCACGAGTTTAACCCGATGCTCGGTCATCGTGGCTGCCGCTTGGGTATTACTTATCCCGAGATCTACGAGATGCAGGCTCGGGCGATCTTCGAGGCGGCTTGCGAAGTCGCGGAATCGGGCGAGACGCCGGTGCCGGAGATCATGATTCCACTGGTGGCCACCCGCCGCGAGCTTGAAATCCTGCGCTCCCTAATCGACCGCGTCGCCGGCGAAGTGTTCGCAGAGACCGGCACGAGAATCGAATATCTCGTTGGCACCATGATCGAACTGCCGCGCGCGGCACTACTTGCAGGCGAGATCGCGCAGGAAGCGCGCTTCTTCTCTTTCGGTACCAACGATCTCACCCAGACGACGCTCGGGGTCAGCCGCGACGATGCGGGCCGTTTCCTCACGCCTTACGTCGACAAGGGAATCTACGCCCGCGATCCCTTCGTCAGCCTCGATGTCGAAGGAGTAGGCGAACTGGTCCGGATCGGCGTCGAACGGGGGCGTGCGGCCCGCAGCGACCTCAAGCTGGGTATATGCGGTGAGCACGGCGGAGACCCGGCCAGTATCGCTTTCTGCGAGGAAGTCGGCCTCGATTACGTCAGCGCCTCGCCCTATCGCGTGCCGATTGCCCGGCTAGCTGCGGCGCAGGCAGCGCTGGGCTAGCTCTTCCAGCCCGTCATCACCAGGATTTCGAAGGTCTCGGTGACCTTGCCATCATCCTCGCGCAGAGTGTCGAACGCTTGCCGGGCGCGATCGAGCCAATCGCGGGTAAGCATCGGCGCCGGACTGGTGAGCGAACCGGTCAAGCCATGGTCGCGCAGATCTGCCACCATCCGGTCGAACGTGGCGAAGCGGACCCGCACCGGATAGCTGTCGACCACCTGCCGTGAAAATCCGGCGCGCTGGAGCAATGCAGCACCGGCCCGACTGTCGACCAGCGGGTGTATGCGGGCGGCTGGCTGTTCTCCATCGGCAGCCAGTGCGATTTGGCGCAGCGCCGGCAAGCTGCCAGCGCCAGGGAAGGTGGCGATCATCAGTCCACCTTTGCCGAGCATTGCATGTGCATGGATGAGAGCCCCCGGCAGATCGTTGACCATGCCAAGGCCTAGAAGATGGACCATCAGGTCATAACGTGCAGGCGGCCCTGGCACTTCGGCATTGAAGTGGTCGATCCCGTGCGTATCGACCACAGCGCGCATTTCTTCGAGCCAAAGCGCAAGTCGATCAGTCATATCCCCGACCAACAATGCACGCGAAGGCTCAAGCCGCATGAACCCGAGCCGTTCGATAACGTCGTCCGCAAGCAACTCCGCGAGGTAGCTGGCGGCGCCGGGTGCAGCCTGACGGCTTCGGCTGCGCGCGAACTTGGCGTCTACCAGGCGGCGGGAGAAAATTTGGGGCGGGGTGCGATCCATCGCTTTCCCGTGCCGTGCTTGTGCCGCCGGCGCAAGCGCAGCAACATGCCCCGGATGAAGCCATTGCGCCTCTTGCGCGATTCGTTCGCTCCGGTCGTGGACCTCGTCTATCCACCGCGATGCCCGCTATGCGGCAGCGCCATCGAGCAGCCGAGCGGCCTGTGCGTGATATGCTGGGAAGGTCTCGTCATCCCGTCCGAACCATCATGCACCAAGTGCCAGCGCCCACTGCCGTCGCAATCGCGACAGAAATTTGACGAGCCAGCAATCTGTGCCCCCTGCCTCGCACATCCGCCACGCCATGCAGGGATTGCCGCTGCGACGCTCTACAACGATACTTCGCGGCAACTGGTCCTGCGTTTCAAGCACGGCGGCCGCATAGCGCTCGCAGGCATGATGGCTCGCCTGATGGCCGGTCGGCTGGGTGAACTGGAGGAGGATACGGTCATTGTTCCGGTCCCGCTGCATCGTTGGCGGCTGTGGCGACGCGGGTATAACCAGGCCGCCCTGCTGGCGAGGGAACTGGCGATCTCGAAAGGATCGAAACTGGTCCTTGATGCGCTCGTGCGGACAAAGGCGACACCCTCGCTGGGTGGGCTCGGCAAGAAGGCTCGCAAGCGCGCGCTGGCCAATGCAATCGCAGTTAACCTGCGCGCTCGCGACAAGATTGCCGGGCGTTCCGTCATCCTCGTCGATGATGTGCTGACTAGTGGCACCACCAGTCACGCATGCGTCCAGGCGCTGCTGAAGGCCGGTGCGCGCGAAGTGCGAATCGCGTGCTTTGCCCGCGTGTTGGATGAAAGCCTGCCCCAGGGAGCTGCGCGTCCCACAAACGAAACGCCCGAGGCCGCAAAGACCCCGGGCGCCACGTGACGAAAATCGTAAGGCCCGGCGGCCGTCCCCCGATGGCCGCACGAGGGCCTACTCCCTCATCGTCTGTCCGGAAAACCGGCATCACCCCCATGATGCCTCGTCCCCGGCCAACCCCCTGAACATGGCCTCTACTCGTGCCGTTATTCTGGTGGACGACAGCAATGTGTCGCAAGGAAAGGTTTTCCATTCTAATGAATGACTGGATAGGGTCTTGGCGCGCGACGTCCAATTTTGACACTGTTCTGTGGAGTTTGTGCAACAAAACTGTCGCAAATCGCCGATTATTCGCTGGAGGGTGCCGTTTTGAGTACGCAGACGCATGATACAGATCGGGAAACCGGAAGAGAATTTCTTCCGAAGTTTGACGCATCCGGGCTTGTCGCTGGCGTGGTCCAACATGCCGAAACCGGTGAAATCCTTATGCTGGCCTTTCTCGACGCTGAAGCCCTCAAGGCTACGCGACAGACGGGCTTTGCACATTTCCATTCCCGTTCGCGCGGCAGTTTGTGGAAGAAGGGCGAGACTTCCGGCAATTTCTTGCAGGTGACCGACATACTTGTGGATTGCGATCAGGATGCGCTGGTTATCAAGGCGATCCCCGCGGGGCCGGCCTGCCATACAGGCGCGCGCAGTTGCTTTTATCGGAGGCTTGAGAGCGACGCTCTCGTTCCCGTCATGTCTTGACCTTTACGTAAAGGTGAGATAGGTCGCCAGATATGGCACATCTCGCTGAAAAAGACTCACGGTCCGAAGCCCACAAGCATGGCGGCGCGCATCTCGATACGCCCGACAGGAGCGGGCGTGAACAATACAGCATCTCCGACCTGACGACCGAATTTGACTGCACCGCAAGAGCACTTCGATTTTACGAAGACGAAGGGCTGATAAACCCTTCGCGTGTCGGACTGGCGCGGGTCTATTCCAAGCGCGACCGCGCGCGCCTGGCCTGGATCATGCGGGCCAAAAACGTCGGCTTCAGCCTTGGTGAGATCAAGGAAATGATCGACCTTTACGATTTAGGCGATGGCCGCGTCGAACAGCGCCGCGTGACGGTCGAAAAATGCCAGATTCATATCGCCAAGCTCAAGCGCCAGCGCGCTGACATCGATTCCTCGATCAAGGAACTGACCGATTTCGTCGAGCAGATAAAGCAGCTCGACCTCGGCTGACGCCGCCGGTCTGCCCAAGCCACACTTCCTCCAAAGGACCCAGCCATGCCGATTTACACCGCACCCACACGCGACACCCGCTTTGTCATCAACGAACTGTTGGACCTTGCGAGCTATGGTAATCTGCCCGGCTTTGAGAGCGCCACGCCTGACATGATCGACACCGTGGTCAACGAAGCCGGCAAGTTCTGCGCCGAAGTCCTGGCTCCGCTCAACCAGGTCGGCGACCAGGAAGGCTGCACCCGCCACGAAGACGGCAGCGTGACCACGCCGACCGGGTTCAAGGAAGCGTTCCAGCAATATCGCGAGAGCGGATGGGGCACGATCTCGCAGCCTGAGGAATTCGGTGGGCAGGGAATGCCGCATGCGCTTGGCTTCGTAATCGAAGAATTCACCGCCACCGCCAACCAAGCTTTCGGCATGTATCCCGGCCTCACAACCGGCGCCACTTCGGCGCTTCTCGCCAAGGGTTCGCAGGAGCAGAAAGAGACATATCTTCCCAAGATGATCTCCGGCGAATGGACCGGCACAATGAACCTGACAGAGCCGCACTGCGGCACCGACCTCGGCCTGATCCGCACCAAGGCGGAACCGCAGGCCGATGGGTCCTATGCCATCACCGGGACCAAGATCTTCATCTCCGCCGGCGAACATGACATGGCGGAGAACATCATCCATCTGGTGCTGGCAAAGACCCCCGGTGCACCGGACAGTACCAAGGGCATTTCCCTTTTCGTGGTGCCCAAGTTCATCCTCGATGAAGATGGCAATCCGGGCGAACGCAACGCTGTCAGCTGCGGTTCAATTGAACACAAGATGGGCATCCACGGAAATTCCACCTGCGTCATGAACTATGACGGGGCAACTGGCTGGATGGTTGGCGAGGAGAACAAGGGTCTCGCTGCCATGTTCATCATGATGAATGCTGCGCGCCTCGGAGTTGGCATTCAGGGTCTCGGACAAGCCGAAGCCGCCTATCAGAACGCGGTCGCCTACGCCCTGGACCGCCGCCAGGGCCGAGCTTTGACCGGGCCGGAAGATCCCGCTGCCAAGGCCGACCCGATTTTCGTTCACCCCGACGTGCGGCGTATGCTGATGGATGCCAAGGCGTTCACCGAGGGTATGCGGGCACTGTGCCTGTGGGGGGCGTTGCTGGTCGATCTTTCTCACAAGGCGCAGTCCGAGGAAGAGCGTGCCGAAGCCGATGCGCTGATCGGTCTGATGACCCCGGTCATCAAGGGTTATGGCACCGACAAGGGCTATGACATCGCCACCAGCATGCAGCAGGTCTTCGGCGGCCACGGCTATATCGAGGAATGGGGTATGAGCCAGTTCGTGCGCGACGCCCGTATCGCTCAGATTTACGAAGGCACTAATG
>SHLU01000140.1 GCA_004282995.1 Sphingomonadaceae bacterium | reverse complement strand
AGCGGGATCGAACCGCTGACCTCAACACTGCCAGTGTTGCGCTCTCCCAGCTGAGCTAAGGCCCCGTACCAGTCATTTGTTGGTATACCTTACAGCACACCTACCCTTGCGGGAAGCGCCCTTTAGAAAAGCGCGTTCCCTGGTGCAAGGGTAAAATCAGGTTTCGTCTTCGTTCTCGTCGCCTTTGCCCTTGGACACGCCAAGGTCATCGTCGCCGCCAAGATCGACTTCGTTGTCGGGCGAATCATCGTCCTCGTCGACATCGATGTCGAGATCGTCATCGGCCAGGTCGCTGTCCGCTTCCTTGTCCTTTTTCTTCTCGTTTTCCTCGAACGGGATCGGCTGCTTGGTTTTCAGCACCGGTTCCGGCGTCCATTCTTCGCCGCATTCGATGCAGACGACCGGATCGTCCTTGCCGAGATCGTAGAAGCGCGTTCCGCATTTGGGGCAGCTACGCTTGGTGCCCCATTCTGGCTTGGCCATAACTCACTGTTCCTTTGGTCGGGCAGGCAGCAGCGCCGTGGCCCGCGTAAAATCTTTTATCTTGATGGGTAGCAAGAGGCCCCGAATCAAGAGCGCGGCGCGCCTTGCCATAGGCCCATGGCGCTGTCAAAGACCGCGCCCGTGAACAACGCACCCAAACCTCACCGTTTTATGCCATCCGGCCCGCTCGCGGGACGAATTCGGGTGCCCGGCGACAAGTCGATCAGCCACCGCGCCATTATGCTCGGTGCGCTGGCGGTTGGCGAGACCCGGGTGACTGGCCTGCTCGAAGGCGAAGACGTGATGGCCACCGCCGGAGCCATGCGCGCAATGGGCGCGTCTATCGCGAAGATCGGCGAAGAATGGCGCGTGAACGGCGTCGGCGTGGGCGGATTACTCCAGCCTCGAACCGCACTGGAAATGGGCAACAGCGGTACATCAACCCGATTGTTGATGGGACTGATGGCGAGCCACGGTGTCACCGCCACTTTCACTGGCGATGCCAGCCTGTCGCGCCGTCCGATGGCGCGGGTGATCGAGCCGCTGGGCCAGATGGGCGCACAATTTCATGGGCCCGCTGGCGGCACCCTGCCGCTGACTGTGGAAGGATTGTGTCCCGCGGTCCCCATCGAATACCGGCTTCCGGTTGCAAGCGCGCAGGTCAAGAGCGCGATCCTGCTGGCGGGCCTCAACACCCCCGGTATCACGACCGTAATCGAGCCGGTGCCGACCCGCGATCATTCAGAGCGTATGCTCAAAGGATTCGGCGCGGATATCGAAATTGAAGAAGCTGACGGCGACCGGATCATCCGCATTCGCGGCCAAGCGGACCTGGTACCAAAATCAATCGAGGTGCCAAGTGACCCGTCCTCGGCTGCGTTCTTCGTGGTCGCGGCGTTGATCGTTGAAGGGAGCGATCTGGTTATCGAGAATGTCGGACTCAACCCGACCCGCGCCGGACTGTTCGCTGTGTTGCGTGATATGGGCGGCCAGATCGAGGAACTTGACCGCCGCGTAGTCGGGGGCGAGCCAGTGGCCGACCTGCGGGTCAGACATTCCCACCTTTCCGGGATCGAGATCGACCCTGCCCTCGCGCCCAGCATGATCGACGAGTTCCCGGTCCTTTTCATCGCCGCGGCGCTGGCAGAAGGCACGACCACCACGAGCGGGCTCGAAGAACTGCGGGTGAAAGAAAGCGATCGCCTTTCGGCTATGGCTGCCGCCCTCAGCGGCGTGGGCGCCAACGTCGAGGAGCGCGAAGACGGCCTTGCCATCACCGGCACTGGCGGCGCTCTCCTGCGTGGCTATGCCGGCAACCAGATCAAGACACACCTTGACCACCGCATCGCCATGAGCATGGCGATAGCCGGTTTGGTCAGTACCAAGGGGGTGGAAGTTGACGACATCCGCCCCATCGCCACCAGTTTTCCGGCCTTTGCCGACCTACTGAAAACCGCTTCCGGAGCCGCACAATAATGCCCATTTCACCGTTTGCTGCCGATCTCATAGGATTTGCCGGCAGCTTTTGCATCGTCGCTGCCTTTGCCTACAGTAATCTTTCCAAGAACATGAACATGATCCTGTTCAACCTCGTCAATCTTACCGGGGCCCTTCTTCTTATCATCTCGCTGACTGTGAATTATAATCTGCCAACCATGGTGCTGGAGATCGTCTGGGTCGGCATTGCCCTGTTCGGACTCGTTCGAGAGCTGTCCAGGCGCCTGAAGGCGACTGGATGACGACGATTGCTTCTGTTCACATCGCCCATCTGGCAAAAGCCGTGAAAGTTCAGGAATTGCGTCCTCGCAAAGGCTGCGCCTGCTGCATTGAAAGAGTATAAAGATGATTATCGCCGTCGACGGCCCCACCGCATCGGGCAAGGGCACGATTGCCAAAGCCCTGGCCGACCATTTCAACCTGCCGCATCTTGATACCGGCCTGCTCTATCGCGCAGTCGGACGCCAAGTGGCGCTCAATGGCGGCGATCCTGACAGTCCGGCGGATGCGCTGGCAGCGTGTGATTTTTCCGACGCGCTGCTCGACGACCCGATTCTACGTTCGGAAGAAGTTGGTGGGCTGGCAAGCCGCGCCTCGATCCATCCGCAGGTGAGGCAGGCGCTGTTCGAGCGGCAACGAAAATTCGCCACCCAACCCGGCGGCGCCATTCTCGACGGGCGCGATATCGGCACCATTATCGCGCCGGATGCCGAGATCAAGCTGTTCGTCACGGCAAGCGTCCACAAGCGCGCCCGCCGCCGCTGGCTGGAAATGACCGGGCGCGAGATCGAAATTTCGCTCGATGCGATCGAGGAGGACATTGCCGCTCGAGACGCCCGCGATATCGGCCGCAGCGATGCTCCGCTGCGGGCAGCGGCCGACGCCTTGGTGCTCGACACAACCAGCTTCGACCGGGAGCAAGCAATCGAGGCTGCGATCGAAGCGGTCGAAGGGGCTCTCGAGCAACGAGGCTAGAAACGAACCCTTTTCTCCATACATTGTCATTTTCGCGCATTTCGCCTAACTAGACGCCGTTCAAGCAGGTCGCAGTCGGGTCGTTGTCGAACGGTGCAAGCCGGTCCGCGAACCTTGCGGCTATCGGCTCTTCCGTTCGTTACGGGAGAGAACCGATGAAGAAGACACTTTTCCTCGCATTGATCTTTGGCCTTTCCGCGACACCAGCACAGGCTGAGCACTGGGACGTCATTGGCGCCAAGCTCAAGGACGACTGCTCGATGGCGAAATACATGGCCATCGTGAAGGACTTCAATGCGTGGGGCAAAACCTATGGCTATTCGGCGACGGTATTGACCCCAATACAGGATGCGGACCAGAATACGATCTGGTGGATCGGCCGATCTGCAAATGCGGCCAAATTCGGTGCAGCTTGGGACGCCTGGCGCAACGCCCAGAGCGATGCGAACTCCAGTCCTGCAAAATTGCAGGCTCGTTTCGCAGCTTGCAGCACCAATACGACGCGTAGCGGGTATGACGCCTGGTAACAGGCAGCCGCACCATCGCTCTGCCATCACGCAGTCCGGGGTCCATACCAAGTCCTGGGCGGCGCAATATCCTTGCAATTGCGCCGCCTTTGGCCTAGGCGCGCGGCCGTTCTCGCAATCTAATTGGTTGAAGAACCCGCGTGGTGGCATCCGGCCCTGCGCGGCGAGTCGGCCCTCTTGCCCCGCAAGCCTGCGCAATGGTGCGTCGGATGCGGTGAAAGACCCCGGAAAAACCGGTGGCCGGAAGCAAATGTGAATAGGACTACCTGATCTATGGCGACTTCTGCCAATCCTACGCGCGACGATTTCGAAGCGCTTCTCAACGAACAACTCGGCGGCGCCGGTGACGAAGGCTTTGAAGGCCGCGTCGTCAAGGGCACCGTTACTGCAGTTGAAAACGGCTTTGCCGTTATCGACGTAGGCCTCAAGAGCGAAGGCCGCGTCGAACTCAAGGAATTCATGCGCGGCGAAGACGAGCACGGCCTCCAGGTCGGCTCTGAAGTCGAAGTTTATGTCGACCGCGTCGAAAACGCCGACGGCGAAGCCATGCTCAGCCGCGACCGCGCCCGCCGCGAAGCCGCCTGGGACAAGCTCGAAAGCGAGTTTGGCGAAGGCAAGCGCGTCGAAGGCCGCATCTTCGGCCGCGTCAAGGGTGGCTTCACCGTCGACCTCGACGGCGCCGTGGCCTTCCTGCCCGGCAGCCAGGTCGACATCCGCCCGGTGCGCGACGTTACTCCGCTTATGGAACAGCCGCAGCCGTTCCAGATCCTCAAGATGGACCGTCGCCGCGGCAACATCGTGGTTTCGCGCCGCGCCGTGCTGGAAGAAACGCGCGCCGAGCAGCGTAGCGAACTGATCAACGATCTGGCCGAAAATCAGGTTATCGACGGCGTGGTCAAGAACATCACCGATTACGGCGCCTTCGTCGATCTCGGCGGTATCGACGGCCTGCTCCATGTCACCGACATGAGCTACAAGCGCGTCAACCACCCGAGCGAAGTGATCGAAATCGGCCAGACTGTGACCGTGCAGATCATCCGCATCAATGCCGAAACCCAGCGCATCAGCCTCGGTATGAAGCAGCTCGAAAGCGATCCTTGGGATGGCGTTTCGGCCAAGTATCCGGTTGGCATGAAGCTGACGGGCACTGTTACCAATATCACCGAATACGGCGCTTTCGTGGAGCTGGAGCCCGGCATCGAAGGCCTGGTCCATGTTTCCGAAATGAGCTGGACCAAGAAGAACGTCCATCCTGGCAAGATCGTCAGCACTTCGCAGGAAGTCGAAGTGATGGTGCTCGAAGTCGATAGCGAGAAGCGCCGCATTTCGCTTGGTCTGAAGCAGGCCCAGCGCAATCCTTGGGAAGAATTTGCCGAGAAGCATCCGGTTGGCACCGAAGTCGAAGGCGAAGTCAAAAACGCCACCGAATTCGGCCTGTTCATCGGCCTCGACGGCGACGTCGACGGCATGGTCCATATGTCGGACATCGCCTGGGGCATTTCGGGCGAAGACGCTCTTGCGCTCCACCGTAAGGGTGAGCAGGTCAAGGCCGTGGTTCTTGATGTCGATACCGACAAGGAACGCATCAGCCTCGGCATGAAGCAGCTCGAAAAGGGTGCACCGAGCGCCGAAGGCGCCGACGTCAGCTCGATGCGTCGCGGCCAGACTGTCACCGTCACTGTCCTCGAAGTTCGCGATGGCGGGCTCGAAGTGCAGGTTGGCGAAGATGGTGCCACCGGCTTCATCAAGCGTTCGGACCTCGGCCGTGACCGTGACGAGCAGCGCACCGATCGGTTCCAGCCGGGCCAGAAGGTCGATGCCATGGTCACCGGTTTCGACCGTTCGAAGAAGCCCAACTTCTCGATCAAGGCGCGTCAGATCGCCGAAGAGAAGGAAGCAGTGCAGCAGTTCGGTTCGTCCGACAGCGGCGCATCGCTGGGCGATATCCTGGGCGAAGCGCTCAAGAAAAACGACTAAGTCCGCTCCTGAGCGGTTTGAGAAAGGCCCGTCTGCCCTGGTGGCAGGCGGGCCTTTCCTCTTTGTGGGTCAAGGCGTAAGCTGCACGGCATGCTGAAGATCCACCAATTCCCCTGCCTGTCCGACAATTACGGCTTCCTGATTCATGATCCCGACAGCGGCGAAACTGCCGCAATCGATACGCCCGATGGCGCGGAGTATCTGAAACAGGCCAAGGCCATGGGCTGGCAGATCACGCAGATCTGGAACACCCATTGGCACCCCGATCATGCCGGGGGGAACAAGGCGATCGTCGAAGCTACTGGTGCGACGATCATTGCCCCTCAAGAGGTCGACAAGCTTTCCCCGATCGACCGCGTCGTATCTCATGGCGACGAAGTAACCATAGGCGCACATACCGCCCATGTGATCGACGTAGGCGGACATACCAACGGCCACATTGCTTACCATTTGCCTGACTCAGGCGTTGCTTTCGTGGGCGACAGTGTTTTTGCGCTCGGCTGCGGTCGGATGTTCGAAGGCGAGCCACGGCAGTTCTGGAATAGCCTCCAGCGCATCAAGGGATTGCCACCGGAAACGATGCTCTATTGCGCCCACGAATACACCTCGGCGAATGCGAAATTCGCGCTCCATGCCGATCCCGAAAATCGGGCACTGCAGGACTATGCCGAGGAAATCGCTGCCAAGCGCGCAAGAGACGAGACCACCGTGCCCACGCAGCTCGAGCGAGAGCTAGCGACCAACCCGTTCTTGCGCGCCGATGATCCGGCACTGGCGCAAAAATGGGGCGGTAGCGCGCCGCACGAGACCTTTGCCGCATTGAGGGCGGGCAAGGACAATTTCTGACGTCATGAAGGCGCTGCGCGTCGAGCGTCTCTCGGACGACCTGTCCGGTGT
>SHLU01000139.1 GCA_004282995.1 Sphingomonadaceae bacterium | reverse complement strand
CGGAACCTGCACGGTGCCATTGGCGGTGGTCATCTGGATCGGAAGGCGATCGCTGCGCGGCTCGATCCCGGCAGCTTGCGCGGTCTTCGTGGAAATAGCGGTCAGGGTTGCCCCGGTATCGACGAGAAATTCCGCCTCTACGCCGTTGATCCTTGCGCGCAGCCAGTAATGCCCGTCTGCCGCGAGCGGGACTTGGGTTTCACCGCCCTCGACTACCTGCTCGGGAAGACCCAGGCCGGCAACTGCCACATCGAATCGCGGATCGAGACGGGCAATCTGGATCACGACAGTTGCCAGCACACCAACCAGCACCAGTGTGCTCGCACCGCGCAAGAGACCGCCGAGTGGCAGCTTGTGGCGGATCATCAATGCGCCGATCCAGCCGAGCACCAGCGCCGCCAGAGCGGTCATCAGCAAGGCGCTCTTGGGCGCCCCGGCAACGATCGAGGCAGTCGTCTCAAAGATAGCTTCAGGATCCACGGGAGCGGATATAGCGGTTCGAGAATAGCGTGACCATGAACAGCAAGCCTGCCGTCTATTCCGTCATCAGCCTGGCGAGTTCATGGCCGCTGAGAAAGGCCGATTCGACGCGTGGGCCAATCAGCCAGTCGCCGCAGACGCCGAGGTCGCGACTCGCGTCCCACAGTGCAGCCGGGCCATCCTGATTGCGTGCCATGGCAAAGCGCCAACGGTGCACTGATCGGTGCACGGGGGCCTGAACTGCTGCTTCGGTGTCCGCAAAGAAGTTCGCGAGCAGCTTGCTGGCGACCTCGTCCGCGTCCTCCTCAAGGTGCTGGGCGGACCAATCCGGTGAGGCATGGATCACCCAATCCTCGCCAGCCCCCCGCCCTGGCTTGGCAGAGTTGCGCGCAGCCCAGGCGATTTTTTGTCCCCTCACGGTGTCGGGCAGCGCCAGTTTCTCCGCGAACCGTACCATCAGCGCCCAGCACGGCCGCGATTGCACCGCCGCTGCCTTGGCCGCAAATTCTGGCGCTTCGCCGGTGAGCAATTGCGCGGCCTGCTCGGCAGGTATGGCGCAGACAAGCCGCTCGGCGCGGAAAATCGTATCGCCGCTGCGCAAATGCCAAGTGTGTTCATCACGCATGACGCGGTCAATCTGCGTATCCCAGGCCACATGGAAGAACTGCGCCATTTGCCTGATCGGGGCATTCATCGCCGGAACACCGACCACCGCATCGTCTCCGGCAGCCGGCCAATCGGCTACCGCACCGATTTCGCGCCAGCCATTCACGGCGTGTTCGAAGCGTGGGTCGCGCACGGTGAAATACTGCGCACCGTGGTCGAAGCGCACTTCCGCGCCTTTGATATCGACCCGCCGAGTGGCCATCCGTCCGCCCGGCCCGCGACCCTTGTCGAACAGCGCCGGGCGCAAACCACGAGCGCGCAGTTCCATGGCGCACGAAAGGCCAGCCATGCCGGCGCCGATGATGGCGATGGATTTGGACATGGGGGCTTTCTAGGGCGCGCTGCGCGGAATGGAAGCCTCGGCCAGAATCAGGCTGAAACGATCCTTCTTGTCGAGCCAGCGTGCGACCGGCGTCCAGCCGCCCGCGAGCAACAGCGTGGCACCGCTGCGGCGAGTGAACTTGTGGCTGTTCTCAGTGTGGATAGTTTCGCCTTTGCGCATTGTAAAGCGCTGCCCGCCTACCTCGAATTCGAGGTCGCTCCGGGCAACCAGATGCATTTCGATTCGGGCGAAATCATCGTTCCAGCGAGCCGCGTGGATCAATTGGTCGACCGGAATCGTCCCGCCCAGTTCGCGATTGATCCGCCGCGCCAGGTTCAGGTTGAACTCTGCCGTCACGCCGCCCGCATCGTCATAGGCCGCTTCAAGCACACTGCGATCCTTGACCAGGTCCAATCCGATCAGCAGCTTGGAACCTTCGCCCAGAGTCTCACGCATGGTCCGCAGTAAATCGACCGCCGTGCGCGGCACCATGTTGCCGATGGTGGAGCCGGGGAAAAAACCGAGATGCGGCATATCCGTGACGGCCTGCGGAAGTTCGACCCGGCGCATGAAATCGGCCTCGACAGGATAAACCGGCAAGCCGGGAAACTTCTTACCCAGCTCCTCCGCCGAGGCGCGCAGGAAATCTCCGGAAATGTCGAGCGGAACATAGGCTGCCGGCTCGATCGCCCGCAGCAGCAGCGGCGTCTTGACGGAAGACCCGCTGCCAAATTCGATCACCGCACGTCCCGGACCGATCGCTTCGGCAAACTCCTTGTCGCGGCTTTCAAGTATCTCGGTTTCGGCGCGGGTCGGATAGTACTCGGGGACGGCGGTAATATCCTCGAATAACTGTGATCCGGCATCGTCATACAGCCAGCGGGCCGGGATTGCCTTTTGCGACTCCCCCAGACCTTTCAACACGCTCTCACGAAAAGCGCGATCGACGCCTTCCTCATCGAGATCGACCAGCCGCAAATCCTTATTGGCAGACATCAGACATCCTTGGCGAGGCGCAAGCCGGTAAATTGCCAGCGCTGGTGGGGATAGAAGAAATTGCGATAGGAGGCGCGCGAGTGCCCCCGCACGGTGGCACAGCTGGCGCCTTTCAGCACCACCTGTCCGCTCATGAACTTGCCGTTGTATTCGCCCACCGCGCCTTCGGGCGGCTGGTAGCGCGGATAGGGCAGATAGGCACTGCGGGTGAATTGCCAGCAATCGCCAAACAGCCCACCCAATCCCGTCGGATGCGCGGGGTGGGCTCCGTCGATTTGGTTGCCACCAGCCGGATCATGCGCCGGGGCATCCTCGGCATGCTGGCCGCGGGCGACCGCTTCCCATTCGAATTCGGTCGGCAAACGCGCCCCGGCCCAGGTGGCAAAGGCTTCCGCCTCGTAGAAGGAGATATGGGTCACCGGTGCGTGGGCATCGCGTGGTTGCCAGCCCTGCAGAGTGAAGTATTCGTCCTCGCGCCAGTAATCGGGTGCCACGACGCCATTTTCCTGCACCCAGGTCCAGCCGTCGGATAACCACAGCGAGGCGGTTTCATAACCGCCATCGTCAATGAAATCCTGCCACTCGCCATTGGTAACAAGGGTGTCGGCAAGCGCGAAGGGGTCGAGCAGAACGCGGTGGCGCGGCCCCTCATTATCAAAGGCAAAGCCGGTACCGTCATGTCCGACCAGAGCAATGCCTCCTGGATGCGCGTGCCAGCCCCGCTGGCACGCCTTGGCAGCCCTCGGCACTCCGTCCCATATCGCGGGGCCGAGCGGGTTCTGGGACAGGGCATGCTTGATGTCGGTTTGCAGCAATTCCTGGTGTTGCTGCTCGTGGGCGATGCCGAGGGCGACCAGTGCCTGCAATTCCTCGCGGCCCAGCAGTGGGTCCATCGCCAGCGTCACGGCGCGGCGATAATCAAGCACCTCGGCCAGGCTGGGACGCGTGATCAGCCCGCGCTGGCACCGCGTGTGCCGCTCTCCCTCAGCCTCATAATAAGAATTGAAGAGAAACGGCCAGCGCTCGTCATGCAGCGCATATCCTTCAAGATGATCGCGCAGGAGGAAGGTTTCCCAGAACCAGGTCGTGTGCGCCAAGTGCCACTTGATAGGAGAAGCATCCTCCATCGACTGGATGGTGGCATCGCTTTCGCTCAGCGGCGCTGCCAGCGCTTCGCTAAGCTCGCGCGTGGCGATGAATTGTTCCGCAAGCCCAACGACCTGCCTGGCTTGGCTATCCGCCCCGGAATGGGCCAAGGACTGTCTCCCGCTGTTCCCAGTCCTTACGCATCATGGCGGCAAGCCGTTCCAAAATAAAGGGTTGGCTCACATATGCGTTCCCTACGCCGATTTCAGGCTGCGTCAGCGCGCTGTTCCTTGGCCGCCAGCTGCAGCATTTCCGCGATTGCGAAGGCCAATTCGATCGATTGCGCGGCGTTGAGGCGCGGATCGCAGTGGGTATGGTAGCGGTCGGCCAGGCTCTCATCCGTGATCGCAACCGCACCACCGACGCACTCGGTCACGTCCTGCCCCGTCATTTCGAGGTGGATGCCGCCGGCATGGGTACCCTCGGCACGGTGAACGTCGAAGAAAGCACGGACTTCGGCCTTTATGCGGTCAAATGGCCGGGTCTTGTAGCCGCTGTCGGCCTTGATCACGTTGCCGTGCATCGGGTCGCAGCTCCACACGACCGGATGCCCTTCGCGGGCAACAGCGCGCAGAAGGCGCGGCAACCCGGCCTCGACCTGGTCATGCCCGAAGCGACTGATCAGCGTAATCCGTCCCGGCTCGCGCGCGGGATTGAGCGTATCGAGCAGGCGTAACAACACGTCAGGCTCGAGGCTCGGCCCGCATTTTACGCCAAGCGGATTGATGATGCCGCGGGCGAACTCGATATGGGCGCTGCCTTCGAACCGGGTACGATCGCCGATCCAGATCATGTGGCCGCTGGTGTCCACCCAGTCCCCGGTAAGCGAATCCTGCCGCGTCATCGCCTGTTCGTAGGGCAACAGCAGACCCTCGTGACTCGTGTAGAAACTGGTGCCCTGTAATTGCGGAACAGTGGCAGGATCCACTCCGCAAGCCTCCATGAAGTCGAGCGCCTCGCTGATGCGGTCAGCGGTCTCGGCGAATTTGTCGGCCCACGGACTTCGGCCCATGAAGTCGAGCGTCCACTGGTGAACCTGGCGCAGATTGGCGTAACCGCCGCCGGCAAACGCACGCAGCAGGTTGAGAGTCGCAGCCGCTTGCGAATAGGCCTTGACCATACGTTCGGGATCGTTGCGGCGCTGGCTCGGCTCGAACTCGATGCCGTTGACGTTGTCGCCGAAATAACTCGGCAGAGTGACAGCCCCTTGCGTTTCGGTATCGGAGCTGCGCGGCTTGGCAAACTGTCCCGCCATCCGGCCCACTTTCACCACCGGCAGCTTGCCGGCGAAGGTCATGACCACCGCCATTTGCAGGATGACGCGGAAAGTATCGCGGATATTGTTGGGATGAAATTCGGCAAAGCTTTCCGCGCAATCGCCGCCCTGCAGCAGGAACCCGCGACCTTCGGCGACTTCGGCAAGGTCGGCCTTGAGCGCCCGAGCCTCGCCGGCAAATACCAGCGGCGGGTAATTGGCGAGCATCGTTTCCGCCTGCGCCAGCGCGGCGGCGTCTTCGTACACCGGCAGGTGCCGCGCTTCGCCGCTTTTCCAGCTATCAGGGGTCCAGTTGTTCGCCATATCTGCTCGTTTCTCGCCTGTCCTGGACAAGGGATACCGTTTCAGCACCGACGCTGCCAAGGCTAATTAAGCTTTGGGCCGCCCAAGCGTGGCCGCTAGCGGCCAATCATTGACGCACCGGGCGCGGCCGGGCGCACTGCCCCGGCACCGACGCTGGTAGCCAGTTCCTGTCCTTCGGGAATGACGGCCAGCCGATATCCCGGACGCGATACCAGGTAGCGCTGGGCCAGTGCCTGCATCGCGGCAGGTGTCGTCTGGGTGTAATCGACCAGCAGCGAGGGGATGGATTCGACCAGCCGCGGCTCGTAGCTCGCGCCTTCCAACTGGTACAGCCAGAACCCGTTGCCGGTCGAGGCACGGCTGATGAGCTGGCGCAGCGGCTCGGTTACGCGGTTGAGTTCGTCCTCGCTCGGCGGATTGGCCGCGAGATCGGCAGCGATGGCTTCTGCTTCTTCAAAGAACATTGGGACCAGTTCCGGGCTGATCTGCGCCAGCGCGACAATCGTCCCGCCTCGCTCGAGGTCGAGCGGCCATTCGGCACCGACATAGGGTGCATAACTGGCCCCTGCCCGTTCGCGCAGAGATTCAAGAAGACGGTTACTGAACAGGCGCGCAAGAACTTCGAGCTGACGGGATTCGCGCACTCGGGCGACGCCCCCGCCGCTGGGCCATGCGATGACTGCAGCGGCCTGGTTGGCGTCACCGCGATGGGTCAGGACGGTCGAAGCACCGACTTCCGGAAAGTCGGCAAGGCGTCTTTCGGCGGCGGCGGGAATGGGCTCTCGGGGCGGCAATGCGCCGAAGGTGGCCTTCAGGGCCTCGATGGCGGCATCGCGGTCGAACTCGCCATAGACCATCACTTCGATCGGGCCTTGCTGCAACAATGGCTCCCAGACCGTGCGGAATCCCTCTGGCGTGGTGGCCTCGATGGCCTGCGGGTCGGGCATACCAAAGCGCGCATCGCGGTCAGCGAGCAGGTATTCGAGGTCGCGATTGAGCACCGTATCCGGGCTGGTCGCATACGACTCATACGCCAGGCGCGCTGCGGCCTGCGCCCGGATCACCGGATTGGGATCCCACCGCGGCATACCCAGCTTGGCTGCAAACAGGTAAAGCTGGTCGGCTAGGTCCTCATTGCGGGTCTGCGCGTTGAACTGGAACACGGCGTCATGGATCGAGAACTGGAAATCGAGCTTGCGCCCGGTACGGATA
>SHLU01000138.1 GCA_004282995.1 Sphingomonadaceae bacterium | reverse complement strand
TCCCAAGGAAATCCTTCCTGCAACGCGCAGCTGGGCCGAACGCCGATATACCGATATCGTCTATTGGAACGAATTGCCCAAGGGTGGCCACTTCGCCGCCTGGGAACAGCCTGATCTGTTTGCCCGGGAACTGCAGTCCTGCTTCGCGCTGATGCGCTAACGCCAGCGCAGGCGATCCGGGGTGAGCTGGTCAACCGAGGTTACGCCCATCAGCCGCATCCCGCGCTCGATCTCGTCCTGCAGGATGCCGAGCGCGCGCTCCACGCCAAGCTGACCTGCTGCTGCCAGGGCATAGAGATACAACCGCCCGCCGCTGGCCGCGGTCGCGCCTGCGCTTAAGGCCTTCAATACATGCGTACCGCGCTGAACTCCGCCATCGCAGATGATCTCGATCTCGCCGCCAACCGTGTCGACAATCTCGCGCAATTGATCGAATGGCGCACGGCTGCCGTCGAGCTGCCTGCCGCCATGGTTTGAGACCATGATGGCATCGGCCCCGATCTCGACAGCGCGTCTTGCATCGGCAGCGCTCATCACGCCCTTGAGGCAGAAGGCGCCGCCCCAGTCCTGGCGGATTCGCGCGGCCGTGTCCCAGTCCATCGCGGTGTCGAGCATGGTGTTGAAATAATCCGCGATGCTGACCGCGCGGCTCGACCCCTCGGCAACATGGGCATCGAGATTGGGGAGGCGAAATTGCTCGCGCAGCAGGTAATCAAGCGTCCAGCGCGGCCTTGTGGCATAACTCCACAAAGCGCTGGGTGTGAAGCGGGGGGGAGTGGTGAAACCGCTGCGCAGGCACCGCTCGCGTTTGCCGGAAACGATGGTGTCGACGGTCAGGGCCAAGGCATCGAAACCGGACGCCTGGCAGCGTTCGATCATCGATGCGTTGAGGCCGGTGTCCTTGTGAACGTAGAGCTGGAACAGCTTCGGGCCATCGGTCAGCGCGGCGATGTCCTCAATACTGCGCGTGGCGAGGCTGGAGATGCCGAACCACAGGCCGAATTTCTCTGCCGCCTTTGCCACGGCGGTCTCGCCTTGCCAGTGAAAGGCGCGCTGGACTGCAGTTGGACTGAGCATGAGCGGCAGCGCGCTTCGGCGACCCATGATCGTGCAGCTGGTGTCTATTTTTGCCACCCCGGCGAGGACGTCCGGGACGAGGTCGGCCTGGGCAAAAGCATCGGTATTGCGCGCCTTGGTCAGCTCATCATCAGCGGCCCCATCGATATAGTCGAACACCGGCCAAGGCAGGCGTCGTTTTGCGAGCTGCCGGAAATCCTCGATATTGTGGCAATCGAAAAGTCTCACTCCCAGATCCCTTGCCGCTTCTCCAGTTCTCTCAGGCTGTATCGCGCTGCAGGCGGGTTTTGTTCGTCGGGACGGTACGCCGGATCCTGCGCTATGCAATTCTCTCCACACACCTGGCTGGCGACCTTCGTTTCCCAGTCGGTATACCAGATCCGTCCGCCCGGAGTAGCAACGAAGCCATCGATTTGCTCGTCGATATCGGCCTGCAAATCCTGCACTGACGGGACCTCGCTATCGTACTCTTCGCTGAATGTGCCGTGGGTGTGGAAGGTTGCCACGGCAAATTTCCCGCGCGGGAGTACCCAAGGCAGGTCGCAATCAGCCTCGCGGCCTTCGGAAATGGTGGAAACGCTCAGATCGCCGGCTTCATCTTCCAGCAGCAAGCCGCACAGTTCCTTGCCCGAAGAAAAGGAGCGGCCCTGCATGTCGTTCAGCGCTTGCTTGGCAAACCTGGCGATTTCTTGCTGGGCGGCGATCGGTTCTCGCCCGCTATTGGGGTTCTCTCTCGCACGGATCGCAGCGTTAAGCACCAACGCCAGCCAAATGGCAGCGCAGGCGGCGAGGGCAAGGAGGTTGAAGCGCGGATTTCCCATTGCGGGCCGATTTGGCGCGGCTCGACACACTTGTCGAGCCGCAAGCGCCAATGGCCGGTCAGTTGCGTTCCTTGTCGACCAGCTTGTTCTTGCCGATCCAGGGCATCATGCCGCGCAGGCGCGCGCCGGTCTGTTCGATCGGGTGTGCCTCGGCTGCCTTGCGACTCGCCTTGAGTTCCGGCTGGCCGGCGCGATTGTCGAGCACGAAGTCCTTGACGAACCGACCGGACTGGATGTCAGCCAACACGCGCTTCATTTCGGCCTTGGTTTCATCTGTGATGATGCGCGGGCCGGTCTTGATGTCGCCATATTCGGCGGTGTTGCTGATCGAGTAGCGCATATTGGCGATGCCGCCTTCATAAAGCAGATCGACGATCAGCTTGGTTTCGTGGAGGCATTCGAAATAGGCCATCTCTGGCGCGTAACCAGCCTCGGTCAGCGTCTCGAAGCCGGCCTGGATGAGGTGGGTTATGCCACCGCACAAGACGGCCTGTTCGCCAAACAGGTCGGTCTCGCATTCTTCCTTGAAATCGGTTTCGATAATGCCGCTGCGGCCGCCGCCCACGCCGCTGGCATAGGCAAGTGCGATATCATGCGCAGCGCCGCTGTTGTCTTGATGGACCGCGATGAGGCACGGCACGCCGCCGCCCTTCTGGTATTCGCCGCGCACGGTATGGCCGGGACCTTTGGGCGCGATCATGATGACGTCAATGTCGGCCGGCGGCTCGATCAGTCCGAAATGGATGTTGAGCCCGTGCGCGAAGGCGAGCGCGCTGCCCGGCTTCATACGGCCAGCGAGATCATTCTCCCAGATCGCGGCCTGGTGTTCGTCGGGCGCAAGAACCATCAGGATATCGGCCCATTCTGCCGCTTCCTGATTGGCCATGACCTTGAAGCCAGCCTCCTGCGCTTTCTTCGCAGTAGGCGACCCTTCGCGCAGGGCGATGGCGACATTCGTCATTCCGCTGTCGCGCAGATTCTGGGCATGGGCGTGGCCCTGGCTGCCATAGCCGAGCACGGCGATCTTCTTGTCCTTGATCAGGCCCAGATCAGCATCGGCGTCGTAGTAAACTTTCATCTTTATCCCTTTGTATTTAAATCGCCTCAGCACCGCGCATCATGCCGACAATGCCTGTTCGGCCAACTTCGACCAGGCCGAGTTCGCGCATCAGGGCAACGAAGCTCTCGACCTTGTCGGGTGGGCCAGTAATCTCGAAAATAAAGCTCTCGGTCGTGGTATCGACCGGGCGGGCGCGAAAAATATCGGCCAGCCTCAGCGCCTCAACCCGTTTTTCGCCGGTGCCCGATACCTTTACCAATGCCAGTTCACGTTCCACATGGGGGCCGGCCTCGGTCAGATCGACAACCCGGTGGACTGGCACAAGTCGTTCCAGTTGGGCATGGATCTGGTCGATGACTTCGGGCGGACCGCTGGTAACGACGGTGATCCGACTGACGGCATGATCTTCGGTGATATCGGCGACTGTGAGGCTGTCGATATTATAGCCGCGCGCGGTGAACAGGCCGGTGATCTTGGCCAGGATACCCGGCTCGTTGTCGACCGTGATGGCGAGCACATGGCGCTCGGCGTCGGCTTGGGTGATCTTCATTCAGGGAATCCTACACCAGAGCCTTGGCTTCGTCGTCCATAGTCCCGTCAACGACATCGCCGTAAAGCAACATTTCGGTATGCGCCGCGCCGCTGGGTATCATGGGAAAGCAATTTGCATCCTTGGAGACGCGGCAATCGACGATGACCGGCCCGTCTGCTGCCAACATCGCTTCAATCCCATCATCAAGGCCCGCCTCGTCCTCGATCCGGATACCGGTCCAGCCATAGCTTTCTGCCAGTTTCACGAAATCGGGCAGACTATCGGAATAGCTGTTCGAGTAGCGGCTGGCGTAGGTCAGTTCCTGCCACTGTCGCACCATGCCCATATATTCATTGTTGAGGATGAAAATCTTGATCGGCAGGCGGTACTGGCTCGCGGTACCCAGTTCCTGGATATTCATCTGGATCGAGGCTTCGCCGGCAATGTCGATCACCAGGGCTTCGGGATTGCCCAGCTGCGCGCCGATTGCAGCGGGCAGGCCATAGCCCATGGTTCCCAGGCCACCGCTGGTCAGCCACTTGTTCGGCGCAAAGAAATGGAAATATTGCGCAGCCCACATCTGGTGCTGACCGACTTCTGTGGTGATGATCGGGTCACGGTCCCTGGTCAATTCGTACAGGCGTTCGACCGCCTTTTGCGGCATCAGGTCGGCTGTCTTTTCAGGATAGGCAAGGCTCTCTCGCGCGCGCCAGCCAGCGATGCGCGCTTTCCACTCGCCCATGTCCTGGCCCTTTCGATCCCCCCATGCGGCGATCAACTGTTCCAGCACCGTGCCGCAATCGCCCACTATTCCGAGATCTACCGGAACAACCTTGTTGATCTGCGCGCGGTCGATATCGATATGGATCTTCTTGGCGTCAGGCGCAAAAGCATCGAGCCGGCCGGTCACGCGATCATCGAAACGCGAGCCGACGGCAACGATCAAATCGGCCTTGTTCATCGTCATGTTGGCTTCGAAGGTGCCATGCATGCCGAGCATTCCCAACCAGTCGGGATGATCGGCCGGAAAGGCGCCCAAACCCATCAGTGTGGAAGTCAGCGGAGCGCCGGTCAGCGATTGCAACTGGCGCAACGCCTCGCTCGCCTGTGGACCGGAATTGATTACGCCGCCGCCGGTATAGAAAACCGGCCTTTTCGCCGATGCCAGCATTTCAACCGCCTGGGCGATCTCCTCGGCATCGCCGACAGTGCGAGGCTGGTAACGAGTCGATGCCAACGGCACAGCCTTCGCAGCCGCATCGGCGTCAGCCATCGCGATCTGCACATCCTTGGGAATATCAACCAGCACCGGCCCCGGTCGGCCACTGGTGGCAATGCGAAACGCCTCGGTAATGGTTGCGGCGAGCTTGTTTGGATCCTTCACCAGGTAATTGTGCTTGGTGCAGTGACGGGTGATGCCGACAGTATCGGCTTCCTGAAAGGCATCGGTGCCAATCAGCGCTGTGGGCACTTGCCCGGTGATCACAACCAGCGGGATTGAATCCATATAGGCATCGGCAATACCGGTAACGGCATTGGTTGCACCTGGTCCACTGGTAACCAGAACCACGCCAGGCTTGCCTGTGCTGCGGGCATAGCCTTCGGCTGCATGTGCAGCGCCAGCTTCGTGGCGGACGAGAATATGGCGAATGCGTTCATCGTCGAACAGTGTGTCGTAGATCGGCAGGACCGCTCCACCAGGATAGCCGAATACGAATTCCACGCCCTCACGCACGAGACAGTCGACGAGGATCGCCGCACCGCTGCGTTCGCCTGAGGTCGTCATGTTGTTCTCCGTCAAAAATTGGGCCCGACGTTTACAAAGAAACGTCGAGCCCGAGGGGATTGTCCACCCCTTTCGTAGGAGTCCTTTTATGTCCTGTCAAACGCTATTCGCGTAATATTCCTTCAAGAAGGCTATCAATCGAGAAATTTTGGCTTTCAAACCGTTCCCAGTCGGCGGGCGGCTGATTGCGGAACCAGGTATATTGCCTCTTGGCATAGTTGCGGGTGGCCTGCTTTCCTGCGGCGGTCATTTCTTCGCGGGTTGTTTCACCATCAATCCAGGCCGCAATCTCGGCTACGCCGATGGCGCGCATGACCGGCAGCGAAGGTTCAAGTTCGCGCGCAAGCAGGGCCTCGACCTCAGCCACCGCCCCCGCTTCAAGCATCAGTTCGAAACGCCGTTCACACCGGTCATAGAGCCATTCGCGATCGGGCAGCAGAATGGCGGCGTTAAGCGAAACCTGATCGGCTATCCCGCCTTCCTTGCGCGCCTGCCAATGGGTTTGCGTCCGACCCGTCGAGCGGACAATTTCCAGCGCCCGGGCCGTGCGTGCGCGATCCGCAGGCGCCAGGCGTGCGGCGGCTTCTGCATCTTCACTTTCGAGCGCGGAGCGCGCTTCGGTCTGGTCCAGTGCACGCACTTCGGCACGAATATCCGGGTCTATCGGAGGGATGGGGGCAATGCCGTCGAGCAAGGTTCGCATGTAGAGACCCGTTCCGCCGACAAGGATCGGAACCGCATTTGCTGCATGGGCCGCACCGATCTCGGACTTGGCGCGGGCCGCCCAATCGGCTGCAGAGCAGGTCTCGCTCCCATCCCAGGCGAGGTATAGCTTGTGGAGATGTCGAGCCATTTCGCCTGGCTCCGGAGCTGCCGACAGGATCGGGATGTCGCGATAGACCTGCATGCTGTCGGCATTGACGATCACGGCCTTCTTGCCGCGCTGCGCCAAGGCATCCGCCAGCTTGAGTGCCAATCCGCTCTTGCCGCTGGCGGTCGGCCCTGCAATGAGCCCGAGCGGCCCGCCAACCGGAGAATCTGTCTTGCTCATTGCCCGCCTGATAGCAGACGCCGACGCGCTGTTGAGCAATATCGAAACGCTCAAGGGATCGCTGGCAGCGGAAGGAATGCCG
>SHLU01000137.1 GCA_004282995.1 Sphingomonadaceae bacterium | reverse complement strand
GTGGCGGAGAGGGTGGGATTCGAACCCACGATACGGTTGCCCGTATACCGCATTTCGAGTGCGGCGCATTCGACCTCTCTGCCACCTCTCCGCGAGACGCATCGGCCATTCGGCCCGGTCGAAGGCGCGCCGCCTAGCCGATGACCCGGCAATTGCCAAGCGCGAATTGCGCGAAATCGGGGGACCCGGCGGAAGGTCCCATTGTGCGACTGCTTGTGAACCCTATATTCGCCCGCATGGACAGTGCCTTTTTCTTTTCGCCGCAGGCAGGCCGCCAGATAGAAGCCCCGCGCAGGGCCAATGCCCGTTTCGCTATCGGCGACGTGGTGCGCCACCGCATGTTTGATTTTCGCGGCGTGATTTTCGATATCGACCCGGTCTTCGCCAACAGCGAAGAATGGTATGATTCGATCCCGCAGGAACTGCGCCCACGGCGCAACCAGCCCTATTATCACCTGTTCGCAGAGAACGAGGAATCGTCCTACGTCGCCTATGTCAGCCAGCAGAACCTAGTGGCCGATGGCGACGCTGGCCCGATCGACCATCCGCAAGTATCCGAATTGTTCGAGGACTTCGCGTCCGGGCGCTATCGCATGCGGCGCGCGCTGACCCACTAATGCTTGGTGAGCCTACGCCCGCGCGCTCCGGTCAATCCTTGATCTTCCAGCCTGACTTCAGGACCCGATAGACAAGCACGGCGAAGATCAGGTTGAAGATACCCAGTCCGATCGCTGCCTGGAATACAGGCTCGCTTCCAGCGCCAATATCGCTCTGGCCTAGGAAGCCATATCGAAACCCCGAAATGACGTAGAAGAACGGGTTGGCGCGGCTGATTGCCTGGAAGAAATCGGCCAGATTGCTGATGACGTAGAAAGTCCCCGACAACAGGCTGAGCGGTGCGATCACGAAATTGGTGATGGCCGCGTTGTGATCGAATTTCTCTGACCAAATCGATGTAAGCAGCCCCATCAGCGAGAGCATGATGGCACCCATCAGGCCGAACCAGGCAATCGCCCAGGGGGCGACCGGAGTCAGTTGCACGCCCGGCCACAGCAGCATCGCCAAGGATACCGCCAAGCCTACGAGCACAGCGCGCGTTACCGCCGCGCCGATGATGCCCGTCATCAATTCGCCTTCCGAAAGGGGCGGCATGAGAAGATCGATGATGGTTCCCTGGATCTTGCCCGAAAGCAACGAGAACGAAGAATTTGCAAACGCGTTCTGCATCATCCCCATGACGATCAGACCCGGCGCGACGAAGCTGGCGAAAGGTACGCCAAGTACTTCCCTGCCCGATCGCCCCAGCGCGACTGAGAAAATGACCAGGAACAGCAAGGTAGTCACCGCGGGAGCCCAGATCGTCTGTGTCTGGACCTTCAGGAACCGGCGGACTTCCTTCAGATACAGGCTCCACAGCCCGATCCAGTTGATGCCGGTGAAGATCGGTTCCCCGCGTGGGCGGAAGCCGGCCGACTGACGATTGGGCCGGGAGGAGCCGGTTTGCTTGGACAGGGACGCTTGATCGCTCATGTCCGCGCGGGTAGGCGCACACGTCAAGGCTGGCAAGTCGGGGCGTTGATCCCTATATCGCTGCCGGACACGAGATTACGGGACTCCGAGCATATTATGAGTTGGACAGAAGAACGCACCGCTACCCTCAAGAAAATGTGGGAAGGTGGCTCCACGGCGAGCCAGATCGCCGAGGAACTGGGCGGTGTCAGCCGCAATGCCGTGATCGGCAAGGCGCACCGGCTTGGGCTCAAGTCGCGCCCGTCGCCAGTCAAGGCGAACGAGAAGAAGAAGGTCAAGCCTACCCCCAAACCCGCGGTTCAGCCAACGGCCAAGAAAACGGCCGCCAAGCCTGTGGCCAAACCGGTACCTAAGCAAGCCGCCAAACCTGCAGCAGCGGGTCCAGCACCCGAGGCAGGCGCGCGCGACGCGGGTCCATCGCAGCCGCTGCCCAACGCCGGCCAAACCGGACTGCCCAAGATCGTTTCGGTCGGTCCTGGTGGTTTTCTTCGTCAGGGTCCCGGGGACCAGCAGGCTCCGATCCCCCCGGCTCCGCCGCGCCGCCTGGTCCCAGCCAAGCCCAGCCCCGAAATCGCAGACAAGACCAGCCTTCTCGACCTGTCCGACAAGGTCTGTCGCTGGCCGATGGGGCATCCCGGCGAACCGGACTTCCACTTCTGCGGCGTCGCGGTCAATCCGGGCTTTCCCTATTGCGTCGAGCATTGCGGCCGGGCCTACCAGGCCCAGCTACCCCGCGGTGCGCGCCGTCCGCCACCGCCGCTGCCATTCGGCGGCCCCCGGGTCCGCTAGGGCGTCCGGGTTACCCTGGATACGCGAATTACAAGAACGGGGCTGTCTCTCCATGCGAGAGGCGGCCCCTTTCTCTTTGGTTTTCGTTGTATCTCGTCCGAGCTTTGATACGCTCACCTCATGCCAGCCCCACGGCCCTCTTCGAAACACCCGAGCAATTCCGGCAGGTTCGAACGGCGCGTCAGACGTGCAGACCGAATTCTCGGTACCGTTTTTCTGCGAAGCGCGGGATGGCTGTTCCTGGTTTTGGGGATCGGCGCGCTGGGAAGCATCGTTTATGCGTTTCCCGCAAATCCGCTACAGGGCTGGCCTGTAATCATTGCGGCGGCCTTCTTTCTAATCTTCGCGCGGTGGTGCTTCGCCTCGCGCCTTCGCATGAGCGACGCATTGGATGAAAGCTCGCGTCCACATCGGCGTTAGGCTGCCCTTGCGTCTCCTCCCTTCGAGCGGCAAAGCCTGTTGCGATTAGCGACAAGCGAGGAGCCACAATGCCACTGACACTCCACCAAGCCTTCGTTCCCGGCTGCCAGCAGATTTTGGGCGGGATGGTCAACCTGATCGATAAGGCCGAGACGCATGTGGCCGAAACCGGAATGGAAGCGAGCGAACTCTACGAAGCTCGGCTGGCTGAAACGATGTGGAACCTGCCGTGGCATGTGCGGGCAGTCTGGGTCCATTCCGCCTATACATTCGACCAGATCCCTACCGGCGAATTTACACCCGATTTTACCACCTTGCCCGAGGACTTCGCGGCTATGCGCGCGATGCTTGCCGAGGCCCAGGAAAGGCTCGACCGGGTTGATGCGGACGAGCTTGAGAGCCTGGCCGACGCCACCGTCGGTTTCGTGCTCGGCGGCAAGAGACTGATGGAATTCACTGCCCAGAATTTCCTTCTCAGCTTCAACCAGCCCAACTTCTATTTTCACGCCACCACCTTCTATGACCTGCTGCGGATGAAGGGAGTCGCGCTGGGCAAGCGCGACTTCATGGGCACCCCGCGCATGCGCGGCTGAACGGCGCCCGCACGGTTCGAACAATCCAGGATTTTCCATGAAATTGCCAATGACTGCGCTGCTTCTCGCGGCGAGCCTTCACGCAGCCCCTGCCTTGGCGCAACTGCCGCCCTCCACCCGCGCCATGATCGACGCCGCCATCGCGAGCGGTGATCCCGAGAAGGTCGCGACGGTGCTTGAACTGGCGCGTAGTGTGCACGCGGACGATGCCGCCGAACTCGATGCCATCGAAATCGGCTACAAGGACACGCAAGCCGCGCTGGCCGCGCGCGAGGCCCGCGAACGCGAACAGCAGGTCCGGCAAGCCGGCCTGTTCGACAACTGGAGCGGCGAAGGACAGATCGGCGCGTTCCGATCGACCGGCAACAGCTCCAACACCGGCATTTCCGCTGGCCTCAAACTGGTCCGCAAGGGAATCGACTGGAGACACAAGCTGCGCGCCCTTGCCGATTACCAGCGCAGCGGCGGTGTCACCACGCGCGAACAGTTCCTGGCCTCTTACGAGCCCAACGTCGTTCTGAACGACGACCTCTACGCCTATGCGCTGATGCAGTTTGAACGCGATGTTTTCCAGGGCTACTCGGCTCGCTATGCGGCATCGGCTGGCCTTGGCTACAGGGTGATCGACACTCCGACCATGCAGCTCGAATTTAAAGGCGGACCTGCATGGCGCCGAACAGAGCGGCTCGACGGGACGGCCAGCAGCAGCGTCTCGGCGCTGGTGGCGGGCGATCTCGATTGGCAGATCGCCAAAACGATTGCACTGACGCAAGATGCCAGCGCCTTCATCGAGGCGGACAACACGACCATTGCTGCTACCACCGGGCTGGACCTCGCCATCAATTCCGCCCTGAACGCGCGGCTGTCATACTCGATAGAACATGATTCCGCGCCACCGCCGGGCGCAGTCGGCACCGATACAATCAGCCGGTTTACGCTCGTCTACGGTTTCTGACCCGCAGGGCGTCCACTTAACGCGGACGCGTGGCAAACCAGATCGTGTGGTGCGGCCCCTTATTGTTGGGGCGCGCACGTACAGTCCTGACCTCGACCGAAAAACCGGCATCCTTGAGACGGCCGGTAAACTTGTGGTCAGGCGCGGCCGACCAGATCGCCAGCACGCCGCCCGGGTTGAGCGCATCGCGCATCCGGGCAATCCCGGTGCGCGTGTAGAGTCGTTCGTTGCCGTCGCGCACAATCCCGTCCGGGCCATTATCGACATCGAGCAGGATCGCGTCATAGCGCGGCGTTGTTTCGTCCACCGCATCGTCAATCAGCGCTGCAACATCGGCCAGGATCACTTCCCCGCGCGGATCGTCAAGGCAATCGCCGGTCAGATGCGCCAACGGGCCCCTCGCCCAATCGAGGATTTCGGGCACGACCTCGGCCACGACGATCTGCGCGCCCGCCGGTGCGTCGGCCAAGGCGGCACGAAAGGTAAACCCCATGCCATAGCCGCCAATCAGAATGCGTGGATTGGGCCTGTCGATCTGTTCGAGAGTCAGTTGGGCCAGCTGTTCCTCGCTGAACTGCATGCGCGTGCCCATCAACTCGTCACGGCCGAGCATGATGATGAAATCGCGCCCGTGGCTGACCAGCGTCAGCGTGTCGCCTCTCGGTATCTGGGCAGTAGCAATGGTTTCGCGGGGAAGCATAGACAGGTCTCCGGAAGGGCTCGATGCGCTCCGATAGCGGCTATGATATCCCGGCGAAAGTCAGCCTGTCACCTCCAGCACCATGTTGGTCGGGGTTTCCGAGGCTCTTCGAACCTTGCCGAAGCCCGCTTGTTCCAGCACCTCGGTCAGACGTTTCTGCCCAGCTTGTGCGCCTAATCCCAATCCGACCTCCTGCGCCAACGATGCAGGTGTGCAGACCGTGGTGGAAAAGGCGTAGAATATCTGCCCAAGGGGATGCATGTTTTCGGCCATGGAATCGCCCGCCATCGGCTCGACCAGCATGAAGGTCCCGTCGTCTTTCAGTGTCTTGCGAATATGCGAAGCGGCGCCCACGGGATCGCCCATATCGTGCAGCGCATCGAAGATGCAGGCGAGATCGAAATCATCGCCGCCATAATCCTGCGCGGTTGCGACTTCGAAACGGACGTTCTCCACCCCTGCTTCCCTGGCCTTGCGACGTGCTTCATCGATTGAAGGCTCGTGGAAGTCGAAGCCGTGAACTGTCGAGTTGGGATAGGCTTGCGCCATCAGGATCGCGGAAGAACCATGGCCGCATCCGATATCGGCAATTTTCGCCCCGGATCGGAGTTTTTCCTCAACCCCGTCGAGTGCCGGGATCCATTCGCTGGTCAGGTTGGCCGCGTAACCGGGTCGGAAAAAGCGGTCGGTGCCGCAAAAACAGCACTCGGTCTGGTCGCTCCACGGACGCCCCTTGCCACTCTTGAACGTCTCGACCGCCTTTTCGTGGCTCTCGTATTGCGACACCACCGCCTGGATAAAGCCCTGCATACAGGCTGGCTGTCCTTCGCGTGTAAAGATCAGCGCCTGTTCAGGGGTGATCGAGAAAGTGTCGTCATCAGGATGAAAGGAGACGTATCCCGCAGCGCTGACCGATCCGAGCCACTGGTGGAGATACTTCTCGTTCATACCGGTACGCGTCGCCAGATCTGCTACGCTGAGCCGCCCGGCGCCGTCCATGGCTTCGAAAACGCCAGCTTGGTCACCAAGATAGGCCATATACAGGCTCAGCGCCCCGGCGACATCGCCGATTACCTTGCCGGCGAGTTCTTCAACCCGCCCCATATCAATCTGTTCAGTCATCTTCGCTCTCCCCATCCGGGACAAGCGACCCTGTGAGTGCAACCAGTCTGGCCACTTTGCCAAAGCCGACTCACCACCGTTCAGCACTCTACCACTTGGCGAGAACAAAAAAAAAGGCCGCGAGGATCTCCCCTCGCGGCCCATTTTTCGTTTGGCTGAAGCTTAGTCCTTCAGGAAGTCGGGAACATGGGCTTCGCCGCCCTCGGCCCGACCGCCATCACGGCCACCATCGCGGTCACCGCCGCCGCTGCGACGCGGACCACCGCGACCGCCGCGACGATCACCGCCGCCGCCGCCACGCGGACCACGATCACCGCGCGGCTTGTTTTCGCGCGGGGGACGTGTGTCTTCCAGCTCTTCGCCGGTTTCCTGGTCAACGACGCGCATCGACAGGCG
>SHLU01000136.1 GCA_004282995.1 Sphingomonadaceae bacterium | reverse complement strand
CGTTGAGGCAGCGTCCGCGCGCCGTACGGGCAACCAAGCCGAGCTGGATGAGGTAGGGCTCAACCACTTCCTCGATAGTGTCGCGCGGCTCGGCCAGGCCAGCTGCCAACGTCTCCACACCCACCGGGCCACCCTTGTAAATATCGGCAATCATGGCGAGGTAGCGCCGATCCATCGCATCGAGGCCTAGACTGTCGACTTCCAGCCGCGTGAGCGCTGCATCGGCGATGGTGGCAGGGACGGTGGCGGATTTTTCTCCTTCGGCAAAGGCGCGCACGCGGCGCAGGAGCCGTCCGGCCACGCGCGGCGTGCCGCGGCTGCGACGGGCAATTTCGCGTGCGCCTGCGGGATCGACAGCAAGCCCCATCAGCTTCGCACCGCGGGTAACAACCTTTTCAAGCTCGTCCTCGCTATAGAAATTTAGCCGCACCGGAATGCCGAAACGGTCACGCAAGGGCGTGGTCAGCAGTCCCTGCCGCGTGGTCGCGCCGATCAGGGTGAACTGCGGCAGGTCGATCCGCACGCTGCGCGCTGCGGGCCCCTCCCCGATGATAAGATCGAGCGCGCGGTCCTCCATCGCTGGATAGAGAACTTCCTCGACCACCGGATTGAGCCGGTGAATCTCGTCGATGAACAGCACGTCCTGCGGCTCGAGGTTGGTGAGCAGAGCAGCAAGATCGCCGGCCTTGGCGATCACCGGGCCGGAAGTAGCGCGAAAGCCGACGCCCAATTCGCGCGCGATAATCTGCGCCAGCGTGGTCTTGCCGAGCCCCGGGGGGCCGAAGAACAGCGTATGGTCCATCGCCTCGCCCCGCGAACGCGCTGCCTCGATAAACACCGCCAGATTGCCCTTGGCAGCCGCCTGCCCGACGAATTCGGCAAGGCTCTTGGGCCGCAGCGCCGCATCGGGATCTTCTGGTTGGCGGTCGGGCGTATGGAGGGGGATCGGGTCAGTCATTCGTATCTGCAAGTGTCGCGAGCGTAGTCCCACGCGCCGCTATTATCGAGGCATGTATCAATGTCGAACCAATCGTCGACCCGGCAGCCAGTGGCCAAACCGCCAAGAAAAGTAGCAGTCAGCACACCAAAGGCGAAGGCACGATTCAAAACGGGTTCACCGTGTAGCCGCGCTGTTGCAGCAGGGCATGGGCGGTCATGGCGGAGACGGCCATTTTAACGCCTGGAACCAGATCGGCCTTGGCAATTCCGTGCGCTGTCGCGCTCTGGCCGCAGAGATAGACCTCGATCCCCACCTCCATCATATCTGCCAGCGGAGCGGCGGTGAGATTGTCGCGCCCATCGAAGCGGGTGGCAAAGGCTTCGCGATCGAGCAGATCGAGGCTGGCCGCGCCATGCACCACCACCGCAACATGGATATTCTCGCGCGGGACGCCGTGCAGGACCATCATGTTGACGAACCGGGCGGCGGATTCGATGCCCCGGTTCATCCCGTCCTCGCCGGCGCCCTTGGCCACGTCGAAGCTGTGCATGAAATGCATGTTGGCCGGCAGTGGCTGGTCCGGCTCGATCTCGGCCACGGCTCCGAATTCGGTGAACACCGGCCCTTCGCGAAAGGCCGAGAAATCTTGCGCCGACGCCGGCATCGCAAACGCAAACGCAAAGGCCACTATCGCAAGAAAATACGGCATAGCTTTCCTCATTACCCCGCTGCCCTTTTGAGCGCCACGCGGATCAATTCGCTTTCGCTCGCGTCCTCGCCCAGTTCGCCCTGCGCGGTGGCAACGGCGCGGGTGGCGATGGCGGGTTTGAAACCGAGATTTTCGAGCGCGCTGACTGCATCGGCACTGGCGCTGCCCTTCAACGTTGCGGGGGAACCCGCCGCGCCCGGCGCGGTCAGCAATGCGCCAGCCTTGTCCTTCAGTTCGTTGACAATGCGTCCTGCGAGCTTAGGCCCGACACCTTGCGCACGGGCGACCATCGCAGCATCGCCCTGGGCGCAAGCGGTCTGCACCTCCTGCGTTGACAGCGCGGACAGGATTGCCAGCGCGACCTTGCTGCCCACACCCTGCACCTGGGTCAACAGCCGGAACCAGTCGCGCTCCCCTGCTTCGGCAAAACCCAGCAGCCGCATGTCGTTCTCGCTCACCTGCAAATCAGTAAAGACCGTGCAAGCCTCCCCCACCTCGCCCAGCGCGCTGAGCGTCTTGGAGGAGCAATGGACCAGATAGCCCACGCCAGCGACATCGATCACCGCCCAGTCGGTGCCGGTTTCGTCGAGCAGACCCTTCAGCTTCGCAATCATGCTTTGTTCTTGCGGCACAAGAAGGATTTGGTCCAGCGCCAATGGACATGCGCCCACAGTTGAGGGCATGAAGTGAGCCTATGAGCTGGAACACTTTTGGACGCGTACTGCGCATGACAACCTGGGGCGAGAGCCACGGGCCCGCCATCGCCTGCGTGCTCGACGGCTGTCCGCCGGGCATCGGCTTGAGCGAAGGCTACATCCAGCCCTTCCTCGACGCGCGTCGCCCGGGGCAAAACAAGTTTACCACCCAGCGCCAGGAACCTGACGCAGTCCGCATCCTGTCCGGCGTCTTCGAGGGCAGGACCACTGGCACGCCGATTTCTTTGCAGATCGAGAATATCGATCAGCGCTCGAAGGACTATTCCGAGGTCGCGAAGTCCTATCGCCCCGGCCATGCCGACTATGCCTATGATGCCAAATACGGCTTCCGCGACTATCGCGGCGGTGGACGGTCAAGCGCGCGGGAGACGGCGATGCGGGTGGCGGCAGGCGCGGTGGCGCGGCTGGTCATTCCCGAAGTGTCGATCGTCGCCTACGTCGCCGAAATCGGCGGCGACGGGATCGATCCGGCACGGTTCGACCCGCAGGAAATAGCGCGCAATCCCTTTTGGTGCCCCGATCCGCAGGCCGCAAAGCGCTGGGAAGCGCTGGTCGACGGGGCGCGCAAGGCCGGCTCCTCACTCGGCGCGGTAGTCGAATGTGTCGCCAGAGGCGTGCCTGCCGGTTGGGGCGCGCCAGTCTATGCCAAGCTCGATGCCGAACTGGCTGGCGCGATGATGGGAATAAACGCGGTCAAGGGTGTCGAGATCGGCGACGGATTCGGTGCCGCCCGCCTTTCCGGCGAACAAAATGCTGATCCCATGCGTCCGGCTTCGAGTGACAATGGCGACCACAGCCCGCAATTTACGGCCAACCATGCCGGGGGCATTTCTGGGGGCATCTCGACCAGACAACCCGTCACCTGCCGCGTCGCGTTCAAGCCAACCAGTTCGATCCTGACCCCGGTCGAAACCATCGATAGCGACGGCCAGGCGACCGAAATCCGCACCAAGGGTCGTCATGACCCCTGCGTCGGCATCCGTGGCACTCCGGTCGTCGAGGCGATGATGGCGCTGGTGCTAGCCGACCACAAGCTGCTCCACCGTGCGCAGTGTGGCTAAGGCCAACAGTCACTTTCCATAAGTTCCCTCCGATTGATTGAATCTTTCGATTGCTGCGATTGAAAGAACGCGCTTTTGTGCAGCGCAACACCACCTATCTGACATCCATCAGTTTCAACCCGAACAATGGAGAAAACACATGGGTATCATCGGAAGCACCATCAAACCCTTCAAGGCGACCGCCTTCCAGGCTGGCAAGGACTTCTTCGACATCACCGACGAGGACGTGCGCGGCAAATGGGCCGTGTTCTTTTTCTATCCTGCCGATTTCACCTTTGTCTGCCCGACCGAGCTGGAAGACCTCGGCGAAAAATACGCAATGCTGCAGGACATGGATGTCGAAGTCTATGCCGTCAGCACCGACACCCATTTCAGCCACAAGGCCTGGCACGATACCAGCGAACGGATCGGCAAGCTTAGCTTCCCGTTCCTTGGTGATCAGAACCACGAACTGGCGCGCAATTTTGATGTGCTGCGCGAAGGCGCCGGCCTGGCCGATCGTGCAACCTTCGTCGTCGATCCCGACGGCGTGATCCAGATCGTCGAGCAGACCTGCGAAGGCGTCGGCCGCAATGCCAACGAACTGACCCGCAAGATCAAGGCGGCGCAATATGTCCGCAATAATCCGGGCGAAGTGTGCCCCGCAGCGTGGGAAGAAGGCAGCGACACGCTGGCCCCCTCGCTTGACCTCGTCGGCAAGATCTAAGTTCCGACATACCGCTTGGCCGCCCGCCATCGAGCGGGTGGCCCGAAGGCCCGGGGCGCACCTCCCCCCCCTCCTGCGTTCCCGGGCCTTCTCCATTCTCCTCATCACCTCCACCGGAGATCCCCCATGCTCGAAGCATCCATGAAGCAGCAGCTCCAGACCTATCTCGGCAACCTGCGCGAGGGCGTGGAGCTGGTCGCGACACTGGGCGAGGACGAGAAATCGCGCCAGACGCGCACGCTGATCGAGGAGATCGCCGAACTGCACGAGCTGGTGACCGCGCGGTTCGATGGTGCCGATGAGCGTGTACCGAGCTTCGCCATCCAGCGCGGCAGCGACCCCGCGCGCTCGGTCCGCTTTGCCGGCCTGCCGATGGGGCACGAATTCACCTCGCTGGTGCTGGCACTCCTGTGGGCCGGTGGCCATCCGCCCAAGGTCGAACAGGACCTGCTCGACCAGGTCCGCGCGCTCGAAGGACCGCTTGATTTTGAAATGTTCTTCTCGCTCAGCTGCCACAACTGCCCGGATGTGGTGCAGGCACTGACGCTGATGGCGCTTGAAAACACGCAGATTTCCGCGACCCTGATAGAGGGTGGCACCTTCCAGGACGAGGTCGAGCGCCGCGACGTGCTGGCGGTCCCCGCTACCTTCCTGAACGGCGAACCGTTCTTCAACGGCAAGATGAGCCTCGAGGAAGTGCTGGCGAAGGTCGACAACGGCGCAGGCGACAAGGCCGCAGCAAAGCTCGACGCGAAAGAACCGTTCGAAGTGTTGATCGTCGGCGGTGGTCCCGCAGGCGTCGCCGCCGGCATCTACACCGCGCGCAAGGGCTTTTGCACCGGCATCGCGGCAGAGCGGTTCGGTGGCCAGTTGCAAGATACTCTCGGGATCGAGAACCTGCCCGGCACCGCCTATATCGAGGGACCCAAGCTGGCCGACGAGTTGGGCAGGCAGGTGGCCGACAACGCAATCGACATGATGAACCTTGCCGCCGCCAGTCGCCTTGTACCGGCCGAGAAACTCGGCGGCCTGCACCGGCTCGAACTGGCGAACGGCGCCAGCCTGCAGGCGCGCAGCCTGATCCTTGCCACCGGGGCGCGCTGGCGTGAACTCGGTGTCCCGGGCGAGGCCGACTATCGCAACAAGGGCGTGGCCTATTGCCCGCATTGCGACGGCCCACTGTTCAAGGGCAAGCGCGTGGCCGTGGTCGGCGGCGGCAATTCGGGTGTTGAAGCGACGATCGACCTCGCCGGCATCGTCGAACACGTCACGCTAATTGAATTTGACGCGAATCTGCGCGCCGATGAGGTGTTGCAGGCCAAGCTGCGCAGCCTGTCCAATGTCGATATCCTGGTGAATGCGCAAACCAGCAAGATCACCGGGTCCAATGGCCGCGTCGACGGGCTGGTCTACAAGGATCGCGAGACCGGCAACGAGCATCGTTTGCAACTCGCCGGCGTATTCGTCCAGATCGGTCTTGTGCCCAATACCGAATGGCTGGACGGAAGCGGGCTTGCTCTATCGAAGCATGGCGAGATCGTGATCGACGATGAAGGACGCACGAACCTGCCCGGTATCCTTGCCGCCGGGGATTGCACCACGGTACCCTACAAGCAGATCGTGGTGGCTATGGGCGAAGGGTCGAAAGCGGGCCTTTCGGCTTTCGACTTTCTCATTCGCAACGCGCCTGAAGAGCAGGTGGCGCAGGCCGCCTGAATCAGCAAATCGGTACTGCCGAAAAGACGCGCTCTCACTGACCGGTGGGGGCGCGTTTTTGTATTGGACCCGGTAAAATAATCACAAAAGCGATTAATAAATGATATTTAATCGATTGGACGAATGACCCTCAAAAGGCCACTTTTGCCAAGTACTTGGGCGCACCCCCCCGAGTCCCCAGATAATTAACAGATCAGGAGAGAGATGATGGACGCAAAGACCGGAGATATCAGCGACGGATGTCCGTTCCAGGGCAGCGGTGGGACGCGTTCATTGCTCGGCCGGACCAACATGGATTGGTGGCCCGATGCCCTGCAACTGGAAATCCTGAAGGAAGGCGGCCGCAACCCCGATCCTTTGGGCGATGACTTCGACTACGTCGAGGCGTTCAATGCGCTCGATTACAAGGCGCTCAAGGCCGACATCAAGGCGCTGATGACCGATAGTCAGGATTGGTGGCCGGCCGACTATGGCCATTACGGACCGTTCTTTATCCGCATGGCCTGGCACGCGGCTGGCACCTATCGCACAGGGGACGGGCGCGGCGGCGCATCGAGCGGGCAGCAACGCTTCGCTCCGCTCAACAGCTGGCCGGATAACGGCAACCTAGACAAGGCGCGTCGCCTGCTGTGGCCGATCAAGCAGAAGTACGGCAAGCACATCAGTTGGGCCGACCTGTTCGTCCTGACCGGCAATGTCGCCATCGAATCGATGGGCGGCCCGGTGTTTGGATTCGGCGGCGGCCGCAAGGACGTGTTCGAGCCCGAAAT
>SHLU01000135.1 GCA_004282995.1 Sphingomonadaceae bacterium | reverse complement strand
GCGTTAACGATGGTGTGGCAGATTGACAGTCCCAGCCCCATGCCGCTGGCCTTCGTGCTCACAAACGGATGGAACAACCGTTCTGCAACATGCTGATCGAGTCCTGGGCCACTATCGCTGACTGTGACGACCATCTTGTCGTCTTCACCCATCGCGCTGGAAATCACCAGCCGCTTGACGGGGCTATCGCTCATGGCCTCGAGCGCGTTGCGGATCAGATTGACCAATACCTGCTGAATCTGGACCGCGTCGACCAGCACCAGGTCCTCTTCGTCAGTCAGCAATTCCTCGAAATCAACATCGCGGGCACCGACATTGATGAGCGCAAGAGCGGTCGCCTCTTTGACCAGTTTGGCAAGGTGGACGAATCGGCGGGTGGTTTCCCCGCGGGCGATAAATTCGCGCAGACGCTGGACGATCTTGCCTGCACGAATGGTCTCTGCAGCGCTGCTGTTGAGCGCCTCGCGTACGTGAACAAGGTTCTCCGCGTTCGGTTCGTCCAGCAGGTCCCGTGCCGCCTCCACATAATTCGTTATCGCCGTGAGGGGTTGATTGAGTTCATGCGCGATCGACGTGGCCAGCGTTCCCATTGCCGAAATGCGCGAAACATGAGCGAGGTCGGCTTGCAGAGAATGGATTTGCTGTTCGGTTTGCCGGCTGTCGGTCAGATCGCGGATAAACCCGGCAAAGACCCGCTGCTCGCCCATGTTGACTTCGCCCACGGACAGATCGATCGGAAACATCGCCCCATCGCGCGCTCTGGCAGTCGTCACACGGCCGATACCGATGATGCGCCGCTCGCCCGTCGCCAGATAATGCGCCAGATAGCCGTCGTGCTTTTCACGGTCCGGCGAGGGCATGAGCATGCTGACATTCTCGCCGAGCACATCTGCCTCGGCATAACCAAACATACGCTCGGCACCTTTGCTGAACGACAGGATATGTCCCGCTGTATCGATCACCACCATTGCATCGGGGACCGTATCGATCAGCGCATGCAGATCAGTCGGGCCGCGAAAAGATTGCAGGGCATCATCAGTTCGGGGCGACGGTTTTTCTGTCATGGTGGTGATGGGGTGCCAATGTCGGCGGAGATTGACAATAGGCGTCTGCCGAGCGGCCCTCATCGGCCGAACCCACTGGTTCGCTCAACCCCTGATTTAAGGGGATATCCTTATTCCCCCGGACCCGAAGACTAGTGACACAGTGACAATGCGAAGTTTGGTTCTTGCCCTGTCATTGGCTCTTGCCTGGTCCTATCCCTCGCTTGGACAGGAGCAACCCCCTTCCTCACCTTCGCAGTTGGCATGGCGTCCTGCGCAAACCGAAAACCTGCTGCACTGGGTCTTGAAGGCCGATGAGGAAGCCATCGAACTGCCCGACGGGATCGAAGTCGACTTACGTGCAGCCTTGGCCTCTCCCGATCGCCAGCGTCTCGACATGGCCGCCAATACAGCTGCCTTGGCCTTGTTGCGGGCTTATCATGGGAAATGTTGCGGGCCGTCATTGCCGCGCAACTGGCACATATCGCAGACAGTCTCCGATGCCGACTTGCGGGCGCAACTGGCTGCCGCACTGGCCCAGAACCGGCTGGATCCGATGCTGCGTGCGAGCCGTCCAAACCATCCCCACTACCGCGCTTTGACAACAGCTTTTGCTAGCGAACCTGATAAGGCGCGCGGGCGTCTGCTGGCCCTCAATCTGGCACGCTGGCGCAGCCTGCCGCTGCCTCGAACCGGCCGCTATCTGATCGTCAATGTTGCGGCACAGGAGCTGACGATGTGGGATGGTCAGACACAGGTGGATAGCTGGCGGGTCATCGTCGGAAAAACTTCTTCTCCAACTCCGGTGTTCTCTGTCGAGGTCACCGGAGTGGTCATAAATCCGTGGTGGATTATTCCGTCCAGTATCGCCGCCGAGGGGATCGGTGCTTTCGTGCGGCGCAGCCCTGCGGCGGCTCGGGCGAAAGGTTATTTTTATAGCAGCCGCCGCTATCGCCAGATGCCTGGAGACAATAATGCGCTGGGCCGCATGAAGCTGGTGATGCCAAATCGCTTCACGGTGTTCCTGCATGATACGTCCAACCGCAAGCTGTTCGAGCAGGACGAGCGCAGACTGAGCCATGGCTGCGTACGGGTGGATCGCGCGTTGCAATTCGCCGCGACCTTGCTGTCCGGGAGCGGCTGGGAACAGGCCGAGGTTGATGCTGTCGTGGCCGCAGAGAAAACCCGCACATTGCCATTGTCTCGCCCCGTCCCGTTGTACATCGCCTATTTCACGGCCGAGCCAACAAGTGATGGAACAGTCCGCTTTCTGCCAGATATCTACCGCAGGGATGGCGTCGCCGCGTTGAAACTGCCCGCACCCCGGAAAGACTGAGCAATGGCTGCAGATGGCATCGATCTAGGGATATATCCGTATCGTCGCCAAATTGCGGCGGACGTACCCAACCAGCCTGAACACCTGCCAAGTCGGAAGTTCGCATCAATACGGAGTGATTTTGACGCCGCAGACAAGCGCCGCAAGATCGCAATTCATGCCGGCGAGGACGGGCGGCAGGAGGGGTGATACGCAAGCTACAGCAGATTTTTCGGCGCTTTTGCGACCCGGCGTCGAAAACAGCCACCCCCGGCTCAACTGATCCGGGGGTGGCATTGGATTAATCCGAGGAAGGACATTTCCATGGCTCAAGCTTCGACTGGTGAAAACAGTAGGCCGGGGGTGAGGCCAGCTTAATGGAATTAGTCGTTTTCAGTGCGAAATCCTACGACTGTCAGTTTCTGGAAGAAGCCAATGCGGCTGCCGGTTCTCCGCACCGGATCGTCTTTCACGAAGCGCGGCTGGATGCCCAGAGCGCTATCCTGGCAAAAGGCGTGCGAGCGGTTTGCCCCTTCGTCAATGATGTCGTCGATGCCGCCACTTTGCGAGTGCTGCACCAGCACGGAACGCGCCTGATTTGCCTGCGTAGCGCGGGCTTCAACCATGTCGATCTGAAAGCTGCAGAGGAGCTTGACGTAGTTGTTGCACGTGTTCCGGCCTATTCTCCCCATGCGGTGGCTGAACATACAATTGCGATACTGCTGTCCCTCGTGCGCCAAATTCACCGAGCCTATGCCCGTGTCAGGGACGGTAACTTTGCGCTCGACGGACTGCTGGGGTTCGACCTGGCGGGACGAACAGTCGGCATCGTTGGCACGGGCAAGATCGGACTGCTGGTGGCGCAGATGCTGGACAGGTTCGGCTGTAGGCTACTGGGGTGCGATCCCGACCGGTCCAGCGTGTTTCCTGGTGAATATTTGCCCCTCGACCAGCTGTTGGAACAAAGCGACATCATCAGCCTGCATTGCCCTCTGAATCCTGAAACCCATCACCTGCTCGATGCAGATGCGATTGGTCTGATGAAAGATGGTGTGACCCTCATCAACACCAGCCGCGGTGCGGTAATCGATACGCGCGCTGTGATCGGCGCGCTGAAAACAGGCAAGATCGGGCTGTTGGGGCTGGATGTTTATGAGGAAGAAGACGAGCTGTTCTTCGAGGATCTGTCAGAGCGGCCGATCATGGATGACGTGTTCGCTCGTCTGCTTACCTTTCCCAATGTCCTGATCACCGGCCACCAAGGCTTTTTCACATCTGATGCACTCACCGCGATTGCCGCTACGACCATTGCCAATGTGACCGCGTTTGAGAAGGAGGGGGCACCGCTTCACCCGGTTGGGTTGCCGACCGGCTCGATCAAAGGAGCGGCATAGGCGTCCCGGCACCTGCGGATATTCCCGTAGTGCGGGTGTCCCGCGCTCGGCCTAACCTTCCGGCTCCGTTGTCGAACGAAGCAAAGGAAGCGACATGAGTACCACCGGCATGGACGTATTCGACAAGACCCTGCAGGCAACGCACATCTGGCTTGACGAGATCATGAATGACATCGGCCCTGACCGGGCGCTGGCATGGAAGGTCCTGTCTACCGTCCTGCAAAAACTGCGCGATCGCCTTCCAATCGAGCTGGCTGCGCACTTGGGCGCGCAACTGCCCCTGCTCGTGCGCGGCGCCTATTATGACAAGTTCGATCCGACCAAGATGCCCGCTGACTGGCATACTGCGGAACAGTTCCTGGACGAAGTTCGTGAAGGATTGTCCGGCTCGCGCTCCATCGGTTCGCGCGTCGCTGTCGATGCCGTGTTCGGTGTGCTCGACCGGCATTTGTCGGAAGGACAGATTGACAAGGTCTATCGTTCGATGCCCAAAAGTATTCGGGGTCTATGGGTTGAGCCCGAAGCCTAGCCCAGTCGAGAGAAACTCGACCTTCAAGCCTTGGCTTCATCACGGCGAGACAGCTTCTTTTTCTGTTTAGAGTCCTTATAGGATTCAAGGACTTGGCGCATGTCCTCTATGGCTTTTTCCCGTTGTTTCTTGTCTCGAATTTTTGCCAGTTCCTGCTTCAGGCTGGTGCTGAACTGGGCATAGCTGTTTTGCCAGTCACGACCGATTGCCTCCTGCAATCCTACCGGGCCTGTAGCGGTCCGCTTTGCCGGTTCACCAGGTGTCAGACCATAGCTTTCGCCAATTTCAGGAATGCGGACGGACAGCTCGGGGCTCCTCTGCTGCAACAACCGCCGCATTTCCTCTAGTGCGTCGTTTTCTCCGTGCGTCAGGAACAGGCTTCCGGCGATCGGCTGGCGCTCCTCGATCCAGTCGAGCAATTCGCCTTGGTCGGCATGAGCGGAATAGCTGTCGATCCGCCGAATTTGGGCGCGGACCCTGACGTCTTTACCCGATACGCGCACCGACTTGGCACCATCCAGGATCACGCGGCCAAGGCTGCCCTGCGCCTGGAATCCGACAAACAGGACCGTCGAATCCCGACGGTGCAGGTTGTGGGTGAGGTGATGCCGGATGCGGCCGCCTTCGCACATGCCCGACGCAGCCAGGATAATTGCGCCGGATACCGAATTAAGGCGAATGGATTGCGCCACCTCGTTGACCAGATGAAATGAGGGATAGTCAAAGATGTTTTCCCCGCCCGTATCCTCCAGTTCCGCAGCATAGCTCGCGAAAACGCCAGTCACCTTGTTTGCCAGCGGGGAATCTACGAAGATCGGCACCCCTGCAATCGCCCCTGAGCGAGAGAGGTTGATCAGATCGAGCAGCAGTTCCTGGGTACGCTCCAGCGCAAAGCTGGGAATGATGAGGTTGCCGCCGCGCACAATCGCGCCGCGGACCTCGGCCTCCAGCAGTTTGCGCCTTTCCTCCAGCGTGATTTGCGGCCGCGCACGATCGCCATAAGTAGACTCGCAGATAACATGGTCGAAACCGGCCGGTCCTGCCGGATCATGATAGAATGCCTTGTTGTCTGGTCCCAGATCGCCCGAGCACATGATCCGCACGCCGCTGTTCTCCAGTTCGACCGATGCGGAACCCAGGATGTGGCCGGCGTTCCACAGGCGGCAACGAAAACCGGGAGCAGGCTCGAACCATTCTTCGAGATCGACCGGCCTGCATCGACGCCACGCGTCTAGCGCGTCCTGTTCGGTATAGATCGGATCGAACGGCGGATCACCTGCGCGATCGCGCCGCCTGTTGTGGCGCTGCGCATCGGCTTCATGGATCCGACCAGAATCGGCCAGCATGTGTTCCAGCAGATCGGCGGTTTGCCTGGTGCACCAGATCTTGCCCTTGAACCCGCGCGAGGCGAGTTTCGGCAGCAGCCCACTATGGTCGATATGCGCATGGGTGAGAACCACCGCAGCGATGCTCTTCGGGTCGAAAGCAAAGTCGCTGATGTTGAGCGTCTCCAGCGACCGGGATCCCTGGAACAGGCCGCAGTCGACCAGGATTGCGGTTTCGCCATGGGTGAAGCGCATGCACGACCCTGTGACCGTGCGTGCGGCACCGTGAAGACTGAGCGACAGGGATTTCGTCATGCGTCGGCCCAGTATCGGGCAATCGCCAAATCGGGCACCGCAAGCGTGTCAGATGGGGCTCTGCTCATTCTGGTTTCCTCCGCTAAAACCTTGTCGAACTGTCTAGGTTCGATCACTCCTCATAAGGATAAGGGAAGGTCCGTAGCTGTGACGGGCGCCGCGAGGGCAAACCAGTCTAGGGTAATTACGGATGGCTGGCTGCCACGGCGCAGCGCAAGTTTACCCTCTGTGGTCAGGAGTGTGTGAATGTTTGCCTTGGAAGTGCCAACAAAGCCTGCCTCCTCAGTCAGGCCGGTTGCGGTCCAGGAGCGCCCGGCCGGATGACCTCTGATAGCCGGGCTTGGCACACGCTCAGCGCAAGCGAAGCCTTGAGCCTTGCCGGATCGTCGCAGTCCGGTCTCGACGAGACCGAGGCTGGCGCGCGTCTCGCCATTTATGGGCACAATCGCCTCCTGGAAACCGGCCGATCCAGTCCGCTCGGCATTTTTCTGCGCCAGTTCACAAACCCGCTGATCTACTTGCTGATGGTCGCCGGTATTCTATCTCTGGCGATCGGAGATCGCTGGGATGCGATGTTCATCTTCGGCGTGCTTACCACCAATGCGCTTATCAGTAGTTATCAGGAGCATAAGGCCGACGAGAGCGCACGCGCGCTGCGGGAACTGGTACCGCAGATAGCCCGGGTCCGGCGCGGGGGGACTGCGCGG
>SHLU01000134.1 GCA_004282995.1 Sphingomonadaceae bacterium | reverse complement strand
CTCAGATACCTATACGATAAAACCTTTGACCTCAAGTTAGCTTGAGGTTGCATAGTTGTTGCACGACGATTCGTTTCTGAACCCTCGCTGCCGGATTTCAGATATCGGGCCGCGACATTTCACGAAGGAGTGCATCATGCCCAAGGGCTACCTCGAACATGCCAACATCACCGTCAGCGATCCCGACCGCTCGTCCCGGTTGTTGCAAAGCCTGTGCGGTTGGCATGAGCGCTGGAGTGGGCCATCGCGACTTGGCGGCAAAACCATCCATGTTGGCGACGACGCCCATTACATCGCCCTTTATAACGGTGGGCCGATTGGCGAACGCTATGCCAAGAGCAAGCCGCTCAATCACCTCGCCTTCGTGGTCGACGATCTCGATGCCGCCGAGGAAGTCGTCAAGACAGCTGGATTGGAGCCCGGCCCGCGCGATGTCTATGAGCCTGGCCAGCGGTTCTACTTCTTTGACTGGGACGGGATTGAATTCGAGGTGGTGAGTTACGCCTGATTGCGGCGCGGCGGGAGTGCCTTCGCACTTGCAACATTCCCGGTGCTCGCGCAAAGGCTCCTGCCATGAGCATGCAAGAACTTGTCGCCGCCGCCCGTGTGTCCAAGTCCTGGCCATTCCAGGAAGCGCAGCGCCTGCTCAAACGCTATCCTGACGGGATCAAGCCCGACGGGTCTCCGGTGCTGTTCGAAACAGGCTACGGGCCGAGCGGTCTGCCGCATATCGGCACCTTCCAGGAAGTGCTGCGCACCACACTGGTGCGACGCGCATTCGAGGCACTGATCGGTGCGCGGCCGGAAGACGGCAAGACGCGGCTGGTTGCCTTCAGCGATGATATGGATGGGCTGCGCAAGGTGCCCGACAATGTCCCCAACAGGGACTTGCTTGAAAAGCACCTGCACAAGCCTCTCAGCCGTATTCCCGACCCGTTCGATGCCGGCCACCAGAGCTTTGCCCATCACAATAATTCCAAACTGCGCGAATTCCTCGACCGGTTCGGTTTTGACTACGAATATGTCGCTGCCAGCGACCAGTACGATTCAGGCACGTTTGACGAAGCGCTGCGCCAGGTCCTGCGCCGCAACCAGGACATTCTTGATATCATGCTGCCGACCCTGCGCGAGGAGCGGCGACAGACCTATTCGCCGGTCCTGCCGGTCAGCCCTGCTACTGGCCGGGTGTTGCAGGTGCCGGTCGAAGTTGTCGATGCCGAGGCCGGGACGATCCGCTTCACAGACGAGGACGGCACCGTCGTTGAGCAGTCAGCACTGGGCGGACAGGCCAAGCTGCAATGGAAGGTCGACTGGGCGATGCGCTGGTATGCGCTCGGCGTAGATTACGAGATGTATGGCAAGGATCTGACCGACAGCGGCGTCCAATCGGGCCGGATCGTCAAGGTGCTCGGTGGTCGTAAGCCCGAAGGGCTGATCTACGAATTGTTCCTTGATGAAAACGGCGAGAAAATTTCCAAGTCCAAGGGCAACGGACTGACCATTGAGGAATGGCTGACCTACGGTACCGAAGAGAGCCTGGGTTTCTACATCTTCCCCAATCCAAAGAGCGCCAAGCAATTGCATGTTGGCGTAATCCCGCGCGCGGTGGACGATTACTGGCAGTTCCGCGCTTCGATCCCCTCGCAGCCGCTCGATAAGCAACTCGGCAATCCGGTATGGAACCTGCTGCGTGCTAACGGTGGCTGGAGTGCCGAGGAAGCACCGGGGGCAGGGGATAGCCTGCCTGTCAGCTACGGCCTGCTACTCAATCTCGCCAGCGTCCTCGGGTCAGAAGCCACCGAAGCGAACCTGGCGGATTATCTTGATTCCTATCTCGACGGGATAGAACGCGGCCCGGAGCTGGACACGCTGATCGCGTCTGCGGTGGCCTATACCCGCGATTATATCGTGCCGACGCTGAGCAAGCGGGCGCCCGAACCCAACGAAGCGCAAGCGCTAAAGGCGCTCGATGCGTTTCTCGCAGAGGCCGATCCCGATACCAGCGCAGAGGACCTGCAAACGCAAGTTTATGAAATCGGCAAGCGCGAAGAGTTCGGCTTCGCTTCGCTGCGCGACTGGTTCAAGGCGCTCTACCAGACGCTGCTCGGCAGCGACCAGGGGCCGCGCATGGGCAGCTTCATCGCGCTCTATGGCGTGGAGAATACCCGCAAACTGATCGCCGAAGCGCTCGCGCGTTAGACTTTAACTAAATTTGCGCGTCCGGTACCACTTGGTCAGGACATATTTGACCCCGCGCTGGACAGGGGTTCCGGCGTGCAGCGTGTCCTCATTGGGCAGGCCTTCGGGCGTGGCGTTGTTCCATATCAACAGTACGCCGGGCTTGGGCTCGACGTCGATACCGACATTCACGAAGCGCGTTGCTCCGCCGGCTTCCACCTTGTTCATGAACAGCATGGCAGTCCAGCTGCGCTGACCACCGCGCTTGCGTTCCTGCTGCCAATATTCTTCGCTGACATGGAAAAAGTCGTGGTGCGGCTTGAATTGTTGGCCGGCCATGTAGCGCTGACCCTGGATCGTTTCGCCGATCTTGCTGGGCAAGCCGAGGACTTTGTCGATTCGATCAGAGATTGTTTTCACGAACGGATCGTGGGGGTTGAAATTGCCCGAATAGGATGTGCGGAAGCCTTCGCGCTCGGTTCCGGCATAAAGCTCGCTTGGCTGAGCGACTACGTCGATCATCATCATCAGCTTCTTGCATTCCTCGGCCGAGACGAACTCTCGCAGGGCGTAAATCTCTGCCTTGTCGGTGGCGATCTTCTCGGCCTTGGGATTGGCGTCGAGATGCTTGCGGACCATGCGGCCCACGCGGGCCAATGCGTCCTTGTCGGGAACGATCGTCTTGGTAGCCATACAGCCATTGCTAGCAGCGCGGCGATGCCGCTGCTAGATGCAAGTGGGGCTAATCGGGAGAGCGAGAATGCATGAGGCGGGCCGGAGCAAATATTCGCTGGTGGCGATGGCGTTTCATTGGGTCATTGCCATTGCCGTCATCTGGAACTGGCGCATTGCCGAGGCGGCGGAACATGCCGCCAGCCGTGAAGAAGCAAGCGCAATCATGGTCGATCACAAAGCGTTGGGGATTACCATTCTCGCGCTGACACTGGGCAGGTTGGCGTGGCGGCTGATGCACCAGGTACCGCCGCTGCCGCAGTCTATCCCCGGGTGGGAGCGGGTAGCGGCCCGCACCCTGCACATCATTTTCTACGTGTTGCTTGTCGGCCTCCCGCTCGGCGGGTGGTTGGCCAATTCCTATTTCGGCAATGTCATCGACTGGTTCGGGGTCTTCAGTATCCCGGCGCTGCCGGTGGGTGAGAACCCTGATGTAGGGAAGGCGATTTTCGGGCTGCACAAGACCGGGGGTACCGTCATGCTCTACCTCATCGCCCTGCATGTGCTGGCGGCAATCTGGCACTCCTTGCCGGGCAAGGGCGGCGGCATCATGCGGATGCTCCCCTTCGGTCGAACTTAGGCCTCCTCAAAACGCGAAAACCCCCACCCTGGCATGCGCCGGGGCGGGGGTTTGCAGTGCCCGGCTGACCCCCATCGGCCCGGCAGTGCTATTCGTTTGGCTTACCAGAAGAAGTCGTGGATCACGTCGACCACCTGGCCGGTGTAGATATTCACCAGCAGCACGTCGTCGTAATAGCGGACCCAGCGATAGGGGCCATAGACCTCGGGCAGGCGATAATCCCACGGATCGTTGATCCAGTACCGATTGCCGAAGAACACGTTGTCCAGGAAGAAGCCGATGCTGATCCGGTTGTAACGGTGATGGCGATAGGGCGCATAGTACCGGCCCAAGCGATAGTGGCTGTGGTTCCGATAGCGATAGTCGCGCCAGTTGTAGCGGTGCGAATTGCGCCAGCGGCGATCCCACTGCCGGTGCTCGCGGCGGGCTTCGCGACGCTGGTCGCGGCGGTAGTCGCGGCGGGCCTCACGGCGTTGTTCGCGGCGATAATCGCGACGAGCCTCACGGCGCGCTTCCTCGCGGCGGTACTCGCGCCGTTCCTGGCGGAAATCGCGGTCGTTGGCGCGGTAGGCCCGGTCATAGGTCTGGCTGCCAAAGCCGCCATCCCGTCGCGCTTTCCGCCGGTCACGCCGACGTTCTACCCGGCGCTGGTCCTGACGACCCTGGCGATAGGCATTGCGATCCTGTTGGACGGCGCGCTGACGCTGAACGCGGCGCTGGTTCTGCTGCCGCTCGACACGCTGGGCGCGTTGGCGGGTGACAGAGCCGCGCTGCGCATCGCCGCGACGCATTTGCTCGCGGGAAACCTCACGGCGGACCTGCTGCCGTTGCTGCGCCTGGCGATCGGGACGCTGGCGAGCGGCCGGGCGCTGAGCCTGACGCTGCTGCTGGCGAGCCTGCTGGCGATTGCCTTCACTGCGGCGGACCTGCTGGCGCTGGCGACGCTGTTGGCGAGCCTCCTTACGCTTACCACGGTTCTGACGCGCCTTGGGCTTGTCACCGCGGTCACGCTCGGCACGCTGGGTATCTTCGGTCTCGGCGGCGGCTGCCTGCGCTGGGGCGGATGCACCCATCGCAATCATGGCAGCAAGCGCACCAAGACCACTGGCATTAAGTAATTTTGCGAACGTCATGGTCCTAGTATTCCCTTCCTGATGCCGCGCTGCCCACCCCGGCGGCCCTTGACGATGAATCAAGTGTTAAGCGAGGCGAAGTGACCGGGAACTGAACCGGCCTGTACGGCTTTCGTTAAGGTTCTTATAGGGAAACCTGAATGAACTGGCGATTGATGAGTGTAAACAATCTCATATTCGCACCGATAGGAAGGTTTTTACGGATACAAAGGGTCGTCCCGCCTGAAAGCTAGACCTGGTCGCCCGGCGTGATGCTGGCGATCACCTTGTGCACAGTCTGATATAGGACGGCCACGGTCGCCGCCAACAGCGCGACCATGATGATGGTTGAGGCATAGAGCACTTCATACAGGGTGCCGTACCAATTCCCCGGTAGTTCATCGAACTCGCCCACGGGCAATGTATAGGCCATCAACACGATCAGGCTGAGCATCAACGAAGCGGTTGCGAGCCGCGCGATAAGATTGACCCTGCCGTAAACGCCGTCGTCGAAATCCTTGTCCATCCGCCGGATCATCCCGATCAGCGTCAACATCAGCGCCAGCGTGGTGGTGGCCGCGGTGGCAATGGCCGAACCCAGATAGAGCCCCGCACGCGCCAGCGCCTCGAGCAGGGCCGACGCCTCGGCTTCGCCATACACGGTGCCGATCGCTTGCCGTCCGCCCCAGCCAGCCAGGCATACGGCGAGGAAGGTCAGGATCGGCCAGGTGTATTTCTTCATTGATAATGCCCCTTGGCCCATCGAACGGGCGAGGCGGGCAATGGGTCCGAAATGCTAGCAGCGTTTGAATCCGGACAGGCGCTCGGCGGCAATGTCGCGCTGCTCTATCCGCTCGACCTGCGCTCGCGGCGGGCCGTCATGCAGCGCTGCGATCATGCGGTCGACGTTATGGAGTTCACCTTCCAGATGCGCTTCGACCGTTCCATCGGGCAAGTTCCGCACCCAGCCGGAGACACCGAGCGAAGCCGCGGTATCGACCGTCCAGTCGCGAAAGAACACGCCTTGCACACGTCCGTGGATGATGAGGTGGCGGGCTGTCGGGCCGCCCGGTCTGGACCGGCGCGCCATGTTGCCCGCCACCATGGCGTCAGGCTGCCTGCTGGATTTCGCGCAGGGTAATGTCGAAGGTGATGTCCTCGCCCGCAAGCGGGTGATTGCCATCAGCCTTTACCGATTGCTCGCCCACCTCGACGATATACAGCGTGAGCGGCTGGCCATCAGGTTGCTGCGCCTGCATGGCCATACCCGGTTGCGGCGCCGGCTCGGGCGGCAGGTTTTCGCGGGGGATGTCGATCACCAGCTCGTCGCGGCGGGGGCCGAAAGCGTTGTCGCTTTCGATCTCGACCGACTTCTCGCCGCCGACTTCCATGTCGGTCAGTGCCTGTTCGATCTGCGGGAAGATCTCGCCCTGGCCCAGCGTAACCTGCTGCGGGCCGGTCTCTTGCGTATTGCCCACGATTTCGCCGTCGCCCCTGCGCAGCACGTAGTCGATGGTCACGGTGTCACCGTTGTTGGGAGTGGTCATGAATGTCTTTCCTGAAAATGTTCGTGTGTGCGGCGATCATGCGCCGCTTCGGATGATGCGCCCGCGTATCAGGCGCCATACGTGCGAGTCTCGCAAGTCGAGCGACGCTAGTCAAATGAAGTGAGCGCAGGCGTGTCTCTGCCAGGCGAATGGCTCCTTTGAGAAAGGCCAGCCTTCCACAGCTTGATCAGCGGGGTGTGGAGCCGCCTCTGCGGCCAATTCGCGTCGTTCGCCCCGCATATCCCCGTTGAAACGCCGCGATCATGCGGTCGACATTATGGAGTTCACCACACAGAAGCGCCTCGCCTGTACCATCAGGGAGTTGCGCACCCGGTCCGAAACGCTGGGCGAAGCCGCGGTGTTGACCGTCCAGTCGAGGAAGAAGACGCCTTGGACGCGGCCGTGGATGAAGTGGGTGGCTATGGGCGGCTGCTTTTGTGATGCGCGATACGCGGTGCTTAATGTCCGAAGTTGGGGTGG
>SHLU01000133.1 GCA_004282995.1 Sphingomonadaceae bacterium | reverse complement strand
AGCGAAGACTGTGAACTGTCCGCCTGAGGCCAGCGTCTCCACTAGATCGGCTGCGGTGATGGCGGTTACGAGGGTCGAGAAGGTTTCATCACCCTGGGCGACAGCCACGATCGTGCCGGGTTCCTCGGCAACGCTTTCCGCGTCCGCGGCAGTGTCGTCAACACTGTCCGCAGGAGCCCCACAGGCAGCAAGGGAAATTGCGCTGGCGGCGGTAAAAATACCGGTCGAAAAAGCCTTGAAAGAGATCTTCATGGTGGGGGGTCCTTGTGTCGCTTCAGTCTTGAGCGCGCATGATGGAGCATTGCGGCCTCTGGTTATGCCCTCTCAACGCCGGTTAAGCACACTCGTTCCGACACGAGAGCACGGCTTTTAGGGGGTAATTGCCTGTTGGTCTGTGAAAGGCTCGCGGTCGGTAAAGGCGCATCCTGTGCGCAGATCATCGTCGATCTTGAGCGACACGGTGTACGGGTAGAGCCGGTCACTCATTCCGTCGGAACACTGGCCGGGCGCAACCAGAAGGTCGAATGCACTCTGCTCCAATTCACCGGAGAAACCGATCCCGCCCTGCCCGACGAACCGCTCTACGCCGATGGTCGTACCATCGAGGTTTTCCGGGGTCGAATAAATGAGGTTGCTGCCTTCTATTATCGCGTTCCAGAACGGTTCGGTGCCTGTGGCGGTAATGGTTTCGTCAGCCGCAATTCCGGTAAAGCCTTGAGGAGAGGTGCCGGGTGTCCCGGTTGAATCATCACCCTGCTGGCATCCCGCGAGCATAACCAAGCCAGACAGAGGCAGAACAAGTGCGCGGATTGGTATCACCTGAGTTCCTGATCGCTTTCAAGCCCGGCGCGTCGTGGGCGGACATGAAACCAAATGTAGGGCCATTGCGGACAATATCCAATCCCGGAACAGGCCGGCAATCTGGCCGTTCAGTAGGCAAGACGTATCAGTTTCGGAAATTCTGCAATGCACATCTCTCACGAACGCGGGTCAGCCTTTCGCAACGGAGCCATTTTCGGCCTATTGACGGTGGCCGTTGCCGTTGTCGGAGCGGCGACCGGGGATGCCTTGGGCGAACAAGGCATGCTTTACCGTTCGGGTCACACCTATGATCTGCCGAACGCCCCTCCGGTCGGTGCGAGGCATGACGGGAGACGGGCGCAAGCGGAACATTATGTTGCTCGCACGATGCTTGTCGACGGCAAGCCAGTAGGTGTCGACCCGTACAAGATCGGCGAATACGAACCGCTCGATGCACACTACCCGGCGGTTGAGGATACGGCCTATATCCCCGTCGACGGCTGGACGAGCGCCGATCCTCCGAGCGCTGCTGCCACCAATTCGCAGCGCGGTCAGGCAACGCAACCTGCCAAGCCGCAACCCGCTTCGGCACATCGCGAGGCGAAGGTCGATCAGCAAGTCATGGTCGTTCGCGGAACCGAGCGTAGCATTTCAATAGTCGAGCCTATCCGCCAGGACATCGCCTCGAATGCGCCTCGCCAGCCCGTGTTCGAACTGCGAACAACGCGGGTTGGCGCAACGACTGGGCCCGCCGAACTTACCCAGCAATCTCCGGAACAATCGCTGGGCAGCTGAGAATCTTTAAGGGATGATGCGCCCCTCTACGGGGAGTGTCTGCGAATGAGCCTGCTTAGCCAATGCTGAAAAGGGCTTACTCCCCAGGCAGCAGTCCCGCCTGTTTTTCCCGGATCCGCGACAATCTCTGCGCGAATGGAGCCAGGCGTTCAGCGTAAGGCTGTGCGCCATGCCCACCTCCCTTGCCGACCGGCTGTCGCACCTGGGCGGCGCTGTATGTCGGCACGGGCTCGGTGCGGCTCTGCGGATCGAGATAGGCGGCCGACCATTCTACACCGAGCCAGTCGAAAAGCGCTTTCCCGGTAACTTCCGGCTGAGCCACGAAACGCTCGAAATCGATGATCCGGATATCAATTCCGTCTCGGCGCCATGCCGCCAAGGCATCAATTGCGAACTCTATATGATCGAGCAAGTCTTTGAAGTCGTTGGTGTAATCATACACTGGGGGGAACCGGCGCAGCCAGATCGAGACGGCTACGTCGGCCGGGTCACGAAGGACGGCGGCAAATCGTGCCTCTGGGTGGACCTTTGCGACATTACCGGCAATCGACAGGTGGAGCGGAGACTTGTCTACGATCCACTCTGGCGCTCCGACCAGCCTCTGAATGCCTCGTCGATCCGCTTGCGAAAGTTCGTGCAGCAGCGCTCGTCGCTGTCCGGCGGGCATCGCCACGATGTCCTTCTCCCGGAACAGCAGGTGCTGTAACAGGGCACCGCGCTCCCCCACTGAAGAGATATCGGGAGCTGCGGCCAGAACCGACTGAACCAGTGATTGGCCGGAACGCGGAAGGCCAAGAAGGTAAAGGTGCTGCGGACCGCCACTTAGGCTGGCAACCGACTGAGTTTCGCGGCACAATTGACGTTGCCGCTCTAGCAAAGCCGGCCAATCGCGTTGTTCTCCTGCAGCCAGCAGGGCTTTGCCCTGACTGGCCAAGTCCCAGGCCAGGTCCGCTGTTCCTGCGCGGTCCTGATACTGCGCCAGGGCCAGCAACAGATCGATCCGATCGCTATCCGGAAGATTGCTATCCCCAAGCTCCGCCTTGGCCCGCGCGATGGCCTGCTCGTCGCCGTCTAAAGCAATCAGGTCTACCAGCAGGCGAGGGGAACGGGCTCCCGCTGCCTGCGCGCTTGCGAGGACTTCGCGCGCCGCCTCTGGACCCTGCATCCAGAGCAGCAACTGGCCGAGTAGCGTTGCTGCTTCGGCATCCGACGGATTGCGCTCGAGAAGCGCACGGACCATTTGCGCCGACTCTTCATAATGCATCGCCGCGTGCGCCAGCGAGGCTGCGCTCATTACGTCGACGCGCTGCTGCGCAGCATATGGACCCGTACCTGTGTTCAGGTCGGGCGGGAGCAGCCGTCTGGCGGTGTCGAGCGCGGCATGGGTATCGCCAACCCCCGCCTGCGCTTGCACCAGCATCCTTGTAACATCCGCCGGAGCCTGCGGGTCGGCAGCGTGAGATTCGAGCAGTCCGCGAGCCTCTCCGGCGTTGCCGGTTCGCAGCAGAACTTGAGCCAGGGCGACTTCCAACGGCATCATGCCCGGGGCCAGGCGCACTGCTTCGCGCAGTTCTCGAACGGCACCGCCCGCATCGCCAACCGCCTCCAGGCCCCGCCCCAGATTGTATCTGAACATGGCTTCGGCAGGTTCAGCGGCAACAGCTGCATTCAGATGATCAAGGGCCGCCGCAGCTTCGCCGGTAGCCACCATTGCCAGGCCGAGCATCGATCGAGCCTCGCTTTGCTGATGCGTGTCCAGACCTTGGCCAAGCGCCTGCTCGATCGTCGACCGCGCTTCAGCAAAGCGCCCCTGCCGCATTGCAGCTTCTGCCTGATCCAACAGTTCGTTCATGGGTCGCTCCCTGCGGAGAGAGGAAGCGCAAGTCAACGCGGAGCAGGCGCAAACCTTGTGCAAGCCGCATGACTACCTCGCCAAGCCAGCAGCGGCATCCGCATCCTCACATCGGTTTCCCAGCCAGCGGGCGGAACAAACAAGAGGGCCGCGGCTTGGTGGATGCTCGTCCCCGTCGGTGATCCTATATCAGAGGACTTTGTCGGGCGATGGGTCGTGCTTGTGCCGTCCGGCCTTGCCGAAATGCCGCTCGAGCCGCTGCGCAAGTGTACTGGCGGCCTGACGGGCAGCGGAATCAACGTCTGCGGCGTGGGCGGTTACGCCAATCGGCTTGCCGCTTCGCGGCCGCGCCTCGATCGTGCAGGCCTTGTCGTCGGCCCCGCCCTTGGGTCCATTCTCGTCGCGAACGTGAATTTCGAGCCGGCTCAGCCGCTCCTCGAAACGAGCGAGTTTCTGGCGAACCTGGTTCTCGATCCGCTCGGCGACGTTTTCCGTGCCCATAACTGAACTGTCGGAATTGAATTGGACCTGCATCAGCGAAAGCTCCTCTCGCATGTTAAACGGATACTATGCGAGATGGGGAGCGTACCGCGGGATTCCAGTGAAATCACGCAGACAATTTCGTCTGACCGTGAGTAGGTCACGGCGAATGGTGTCGGGGATTAAATAAAGTCTAGCGCTGGTATCAGCGCGAGCGTGAACCAGCGCTCAGTTTTCGGCTTGCTCTTCAGCGCGCGCTTCGGCCTTTTCGCGGACGATCTTCTCACGCTGCGCGGCAACCGCACGGGCCTGCTCGGCAAGACCGCGCCAGGTCTTTTCCGCCCGCAATTCTCGATCGCGGACATTGGCGAGCACCGCTGCCTTGGCAGCACGCGCCGCATCATCAGCACGGGCGGTGTAGAATTCGTATGATTGGCTCATTCGGTCACTCCCCCAGGATGTGCGAAGCCCCCGGGAGACAGCACGTGGCTGCCCCCGGGGGATTTGCATAATTTAGTCGGCGGCGCTCAGGTTCACGGCGCTTTCCTTGCCGTTGCGGCCCTGCTCGACTTCGTAATTAAGACGCTGGTCCTTATCGAGCGAAGTCATGCCAGCTGCCTGTACGGCAGTGATGTGCACGAAGCTGTCGTTCGAACCGTCATCGGGCTGGATGAAACCATAACCCTTGTCGGCGTTGAAGAATTTCACGGTGCCAGTCTTGGACATTCGATGTTCCTTTCGAGAACTATTGGGTAACCCCGGTCGCAACATGCGACCCGGTCGTGCGTCAAATCGTCCGATGAAAGGAAATCGTCGCCTGGTTTACGCCGGGGGTGCAAGGCACCAAACGGCGGTAATCAAATCTCGACATCCGTCGCAAATTTCGACGTCAGCGATGTTGCTTTAGCACAGAAGGCGCGGAACGCCTAACGATCATTGATGGCTGCAGCCGCCTTGCCCCTGTTCGTCCGGGGAACGAAGCGCCTGCTCCCACATGTCCAGCTTGCGGGCATGCAGGGTGTCGAGATCCTCATCGGCGATCGTCGCGGTCTCGGCCATGCTGCCGGTATGCTGACCCATCTTGTACCGTTGAAGCCATTTTTTCAGTCTCGCCATTGCATTGTCCCTGCCACGCGCACCGGAATAGGTCGCGTCGGCCTGGCTGGAAATTCACGCGATGGAGATTGAACCGAAGTCCCGGCGCCGCCGAACAAACTTGAAGCAATGCTTGTGTAGCACAGTTCCTCGTGAATGCGGCATGAAATCATGAACAGCAGGGCGGGCAAGTTGAGGATGCATGTCGAAAAGCTCGTTCAGCCCGGCGGTGTGACCACTTGCCCGCCATTTGAGGGCGCAGGCAAAAGGGCCTATGCCGCCGCGCATGTCCACCCCACCCGACCCCGTGACCATCCTTGTCGATGCCGATGCCTGCCCGGTGAAGGACGAGATCTATCGCGTCGCCGAGCGTTTCGGCGCGCAGGTGAGAGTGGTCAGCAATTCGCCTTTCCGTGTGCCGGTGAGCGAGCGGGTCAAGCGGGTGGTGGTGGATGACGGCTTCGATGCCGCCGATGACTGGATCGCCGAGAACGCGGGGCCACGCAGCGTGGTCGTGACCGCCGACATACTGCTTGCCGAACGCTGCTTGAAGACAGGCGCCAAGGTGCTGCAACACAATGGCCGCGAGTTCGATGCGGCCAGCATCGGCAGCGCCATCGCAACCCGCGCGCTGATGGCGGACCTGCGCGCCGGGATGGACGGCATGACCGGCGGCCCACCCCCTTTCAGCAAGGCCGACCGCTCGGCTTTCCTGCAGGCACTCGACCGGCTGCTGAACCAGCTGGGCCGCTGAGCAAAGCTCTCGCCGCCCGCGATTTCACGCGCTTTGTCTCCCGAACAGGCGTAGGGTTGCTGCGGGGCATTCCGCCCCGATTGGAAAAACCCATGTCCAAGGGACAGAAATCGAACAAGGAAGCGCGCAAACCCAAGAAGGAAAAGGTGAAAACCAACGCCTCGCAGCCTTCGCAAAAGCCCGGCGCCATCAAGGGCCTGGAGAACATGAAAAACAGCTGACCCAAGCGCGTCAGGCAGGCTGGCGAACCGTGCGCCTGGGCAAAGGCACACGGAACGCTGCTGCGCGCCATCCATTGGTTAGGGGAAACCCCCATTAGCCAAAGGACCAACCCCACATGAAAATCCTGATGATCCTCACCTCGCACGATGAACTGGGCGATACCGGCAAGAAGACCGGCTTCTGGCTGGAGGAATTCGCCGCCCCCTATTACGTGTTCAAGGATGCCGGCGCGGATATCACGCTGGCCTCGCCCGAAGGCGGCCAGCCCCCGCTCGATCCCAGCAGCGATACCGAAGACGCGCAGACCGACGCCACCCGCCGGTTCAAGGATGACGAGGCAAGCCAGAAGGCGCTCGCCAATACCAAGAAGCTCGCCGATATCTCGGTGTCGGATTATGACGGCGTGTTCTATCCCGGCGGGCACGGCCCGATGTGGGATCTGGCCGAAAGCGACAAGTCGATCGAACTGATCGAACAGGCGATTTCGAACGGCAAGCCCGTCGCCGCCGTGTGCCACGCCCCGGCCGTGCTGCGCCATGTGAAGGGCGAGGACGGCGAATACCTGGTCAAGGGCAAGAAGGTCACCGGATTTTCCAACAGCGAGGAAGAGGCCGTCGGCCTGACCGACGTGGTCCCCTTCCTGCTCGAAGACATGCTGGCCGAAAAGGGCGGCACCTATTCCAAGGGCGAGGACTGGTCGTCCTATGTGCTGGAAGACGGCCTGCTGATCACCGGCCAGAATCCCGCTTCCTCCGAAGAAGCGGCCGAGCGGCTGCTGG
>SHLU01000132.1 GCA_004282995.1 Sphingomonadaceae bacterium | reverse complement strand
GCATATGGTGACCGGTTGATGATCGTCGAGCCCTTCGCCGACCAACTGCCCGGCGCATTGGCCGATTGTGGCGCTAGATTGTGCGAGATGGACGAGGCGATGGACGCGTGTGAACTGGTCGCCGTGCTGGTCGATCATGAGGCGTTCAAAGGGACGCCGCCCGAAGTCTATCAGGGGAAGATCTTGTACGACACAAGGGGCATGTGGACCGCCTGACAGCGCGACCCGGCGGCCTTTCCGGGACTGCTAACCGATATCGGATGATCAGCGATGGATAATACGCGCGGTCATCGGCAGCGCTTGCCCTAGCCTTGCCATCGTCTAAGGGAAACCCGCATGGCGATTGTCCTCGGCATAGAATCGAGTTGCGATGAAACTGCGGCCGCGCTGGTGACGAGCGAGCGGCAGGTCTTGGCGCAGCGGATCGCCTCGCAGGACGAGGCCCACGCTCCGTATGGCGGCGTTGTGCCCGAGATCGCCGCCCGCGCCCATGCTGAACGGCTGGCCCCGATGATAGAAGCGGTGATGGCCGAAGGCGGGCTCGAATTTGCTGATCTGGATGCCATCGCCGCCACCGCCGGGCCGGGCCTGATCGGCGGAGTGATGGTCGGACTGGTCAGTGCCAAGGCGCTGGCGATGGCTGCCGGCAAGCCGCTGTTGGCGATCAATCACCTCGAAGGCCATGCCCTCAGCCCGCGGCTGGCCGATGCCGAGCTTGAGTTTCCCTATGCCTTGCTGCTGGTTTCGGGCGGTCATTGCCAGATCCTGCGGGTCGATGGCGTTGGGCGCTATCGCCGACTTGCCACCACCATCGACGATGCGCTGGGCGAGGCGTTCGACAAGACCGCCAAGATCCTTCATCTCGGCTATCCCGGCGGCCCCGCAGTCGAGCGACTGGCCCGCGAGGGCGACCCTACGGCAGTCAAGCTGCCCCGCCCACTGGTTGGCAGTGGCGAGCCGCATTTCAGCTTCGCCGGCCTCAAAAGCGCGGTTTTGCGCGCACATGAAAGCGGCAAGCACACAGCGGCAGATATCGCCGCCAGCTTCCAGCAAGCAGCCATCGACTGCCTGCTCGACCGGTTGCGCGTGGCGCTCGGCGACGGCGACGACCTGCCCGCACTGGTGGTTGCTGGCGGGGTCGCAGCGAACCAGAGCATCCGAAGCGAACTCGAAGACTTCGCCAAGGCTCGCTCCATGCGGTTCGTCGCTCCGCCATTGGAACTGTGCACCGATAACGCCGCAATGATTGGCTGGGCGGGGTGTGAACGGCTAGAGTTAGGGCAGAATGATCCGCTCGATTTCCAGGCCCGGCCGCGTTGGCCGCTCGACCCGGATGCCGAGCCGGTGCGCGGAGCGGGAGTAAAGGGATGAGCGGCGCGGTAGCAGTCATCGGAGGCGGCGCCTGGGGTACCGCGCTGGCGCAGATGCTGGCCAGCGATGGGCGCGAGGTGCTGCTGTGGGCGCGCGAGAGCGAGGTGGTGGCTGATATCAACGCAAACCACCGTAATGCTGCATTCCTGCCCGCCGCCAAGCTGGCGTACTCCATCCGCGCCACCGATAGTATCGGAGATCTCGCAGGCATTCCCGTCGTACTCGTGGTGACGCCGGCGCAACATACCGGCGCGGTTCTTGCCACCCTCCCCGCCGCCCCGCGCGACCTGGTGCTGTGCAGCAAGGGGATAGAGCAATCGACCGGACGGCTAATGAACGACGTCGCCGCCGACGCCTGCCCGCAAAGCGATATCGCCATATTGTCGGGTCCTACTTTCGCCCACGAAGTTGCCGCCGGTCTGCCTACCGCAGTCACGCTCGCCTGCGCGGGAGGTGAAGCGCAGTGGAAGCGTTTGAAGCCGGTAATCGCGCGGCCAGCCTTCCGGCCCTATTTCAGCGCCGATGTCGCCGGGGCAGAAGTCGGCGGCGCGGTCAAGAACGTGCTCGCTATTGCCTGCGGCGTGGTCGACGGGTTGGGCTTGGGCCAGAATGCCCGCGCAGCCCTGATTGCCCGCGGCTATGCCGAGATGCTGCGGTTCGGTGAAAATCTTGGCGCGCAGGCCGAAACCCTGGCCGGCCTATGCGGACTCGGTGACCTGGTGTTGACCTGTTCGTCGACTTCCAGCCGCAATTTCTCAATCGGCAAGGCGCTTGGTCAGGGGCAATCCTCTGTCGATCTCATGGCCGACCGCACCACCGTGGCCGAAGGCGCGCATACCGCGCCAGTGCTGGCCGAACTGGCGCGCACGCGAGGTATCGACATGCCGATCGTCGATGCCGTCAATGCCCTACTCGGCGGTGAGCCGGCCCGCGACGTGGTCCAGCAATTGCTGGCCCGCCCCTTGCGAGCCGAACGGGAAGCGGGCGCTTGACCAGCACCCTGCCGCCAGCGGAGTCGCCTGCCGATCCGCCCGCCGAGAATACGGACGACATGGCAGCTCTGGCCAAGGGTGGCCGAACCAATTTCTTCGGCTTCCTGCTGCGACTGGTGGCCCGCCTGCCGTTCCTGTTCCTGGCAGGACGGCTCTACGGCGCCGACGCTGTTGGCCGCTTTGCCTCGGCACTGATCGTCGTCGAACTGCTCGCGCTGATCTGCTCGATGGGCGAAAAGCGCGGCCTGGCCCAGCGACTGACCGAAAGCGAGGAACCGCACGCCAACCTGGTGGTCGATGGCTTCCTGCTGTCGCTCATCCTGTCGAGCATTGTCGCCTTCATCCTGTGGCTGTTCCCCGCGCCGATGTTCCCCAACGGGATGAACAGCGAACTCGATATCCTGCTCGTCGTCGCCATTCCCGGCTACGCGTTGACCGAGATCGCGCTGGCTGCGCAGGCCTATAAATTTGATATTGCCACCACCGTGCGTGCCCGTGCGGTAGTCGAGCCTTGGACGATTTCGATCATGGCCGGCCTGCTCTACCTCTGGCTGCCCGATGCCGGGCTGGCGCTGGCCTATATCATCTCGATCTATGCCGGCCTCATCACGGCGCTATGGCCGTTTTACAAGACCTATGGTGCCCCGCACGGATGGCGACCGCACCCTGTCTATATGTGGCGCATGTTGACCCGCGCAATGCCGCTGGCTGCCACCGACGGGGTCGAATGGGGCACACGGCGGCTCGACATCTTCATCCTCGGCTTCTTCGCTTCGCCTGCGGCTGTCGGTATCTATTACATGGCGCAGCAGGTCGCGAGCCTGCCGCAAAAGCTCAAGACCAGCTTCGAACCGGTGCTCGGCCCCGTCATCACCAAAAACCTCAAGGTCAAGGATTACGCTGCCATTGCCAGGCAGGTGTGCCAGGTGGGATTCTGGATTATCGCAGCGCAGGCTGGCATTGCGCTCGCACTGGGCATTCCGGGCGAAGCGGTCATGGGCCTGATCGGCCCCGAATTTGTTGGCGGTACCGGCGCGCTCGCCTTCCTGCTGCTGGCCGAAGTGGTGGCCGCCACGGCAGTCGTTTCGGAAGCCGCGCTGGTCTACATGGCGCGGGTCCGCAACATGTGGATCTCGCTCGCCACCATCGCCCTGCAAGCCGGGTTGACCGTGACAGCGCTGCTGGTGATCGAGGGGATGCAGTTGCGCGATGGCTTCATGGCGGCAGGCGCGGCCATATCACTGATGGTCGCGCTGGGTGTCGCCTCGCTGGTCAAGGCACTGCTGTTGACCAAGCTGCTGGGATACCCGGTCAATAATTGGCGATGGGCGCTGGTGTGGGCCGCAGCGCCGGCCGTGGTGGTGGGCTATGCCATCACCTATCTGCCCGAATGGATGGAACTGCTGCTGGGTATTCCGATGATCCTGGGGACCTATGGCTACATCATCTGGCGACGCGGGTTCGGGCCGGAAGACCGGATGTTGTTCCGCAAGAATATCGGCGGCGAACCTGACGATGCGGAGGATCTCGTCTCGCCCGATCCGCTGGCGGACAAAGTCCCGCCGGAACCCGGCCCCGAGCTACGACGCTAGACCCGATCCGCGCCCAACCTTACAATTCCTGCACAAGACATTCAGAGCGCATTCACGCGCACAGGCAATGTTTGGGGGCGGGTTGTTTGTGGGGAGGACTGATGATGCGTTTCATCCATATTTGTACCGCTAGCGCGCTGGCTGTGGCCGTGGCTGGTTGCGCCTCCCAATCGCCGGGCGAAGACGAACGGATCGTGGTCACCGGCTCCAAGGCCAGCCGATCCGACAACAACTCGCAAACAGCGCTCCCAGCCCTGCCTCCGCCGCCATCACCAGCACTACAGACTGCACCTACCTATGCTGCCGAAGCGGTTGCCGACGGGGTAGTTTCCGGCTCGCGCGTGAAGGCCGTTCCACCAAGCTATCGCTACATCCCGCCTGTGATAGTCCCCGGCCCGACCGACCGCGAACGCTATGACGGCGAGGAAGTCTCGCCAGTGAAGATTGCCGCTGCTGAGCCGGTCTCCACTTTCTCGGTCGATGTCGACACCGGGGCTTATGCCAATTCCCGTCGGTTCCTGTCGCAGGGGCAGATGCCGCCTAAGGCCGCCGTGCGGACCGAGGAATTCATCAATTACTTCCGCTATGATTATGAACGTCCGCTCGACCGTTCGCAGCCCTTCTCGGTCAGTTTCGACGCGGCCCGGACACCATGGAACGCCGATACCAGGCTGATTCGCATCGGCCTGGCCGGATACGATATCGAGCGCGACGAGCGCCCGCCTGCGAACCTGGTATTCCTGATGGATGTCTCGGGCTCGATGAACAGCCCTGACAAGCTGCCTCTGGTCAAGACCGCGCTGGCCGGGCTGGCTGGCGAATTGCAGCCGCGCGATACTGTCTCGATCGTGGTCTATGCCGGGGCGGCTGGCCTCGTGCTCGAACCGACCAGCGATACCCGCGCTATCCGCGCTGCGCTCGACCGCTTGCGGGCCGGCGGCTCGACCGCTGGCGGGGCCGGACTGGAACTCGCCTATCGCATTGCCGAGGACAATTTCATCGACGGCGGGGTCAACCGCGTCATCCTCGCCACCGATGGTGATTTCAACGTCGGCGTGCAGAGCCGCGATGCACTGATCGAGATGATCGAGAAGAAGCGCGACAGCGGTATCACGCTGACAACGCTTGGCTTCGGCACGGGCAATTACAATGAAGCGATGATGGAGCAGATCGCCAATCACGGGAATGGCAATTACGCCTATATCGACAGCGCGCTCGAAGCGAAGAAGGTGCTGGGCGACGAGATGTCCTCGACGCTGTTCACCATCGCCAAGGACGTCAAGATCCAGGTCGAATTCAATCCCGCGGTGATCAGCCAGTATCGCCTGATCGGTTATGAAAACCGCGCCCTGCGTGACGAGGATTTCGACAATGACGCGGTCGACGCGGGCGATATTGGCGCCGGGCACCAGGTCACCGCCATTTACGAGGTAGTGCCAGTTGGTGCGAAAGGCTGGATTGCCGATCGACGCTATGGCGACAAGCTGCCTGCTGCTGCCACCAGCATGATCGAGGAAGCAGCCTATGTGAAGTTGCGCTACAAGCTGCCCGATGGCGATAAATCGACCTTGATCGATTATGTCATGCCCACTTCCAGCCTGCGCAATGCCAGCGCACCACGCGGGGATTTCGCCTTTGCAACGGCAGTGGCCGGTTTCGGCCAGAAGCTGCGCGCCGACCCTCTGCTGGAAGGCTTCTCCTATCGTGACCTGGTCAAGCTTGCCGGAAGACAGCACAATTACTGGCGGCAGGAATTCATCAAGCTCGCCTCGCTTGCCGGTGGTCTGCTGGACGAAGATGGTCCGCGCACGATGCAAGGCGGCAAGTAGGCAGTCTTGCCTCTTTCCTTTTGCCCCTGGGGATGGCTAGAGGAGCGGCGTGACAATGCGCCCCTTCATCGCCGTCCTTGCTGGAACCCTGCTCGTGGTGATCATCGCCCTGTTCGCGGCAATGCAGACCGCACAGCCGCTGCGTGACAGGCTCGAATTGCAAGCCGCTGGACTCATAAAAGCCGAAGCAGGTGGCATGGTAATCGCCCAGTTCGAAACCGCACGGGGCTGGGCCTCGCGCCATGCCATGCTGACACCGAGGGGCGCTATCAGCGAAGAAACCCGTGACCGGATTGCCCGTGGCATCGCTGCGCTGCCAGGGGCGGGCGGAGTCCACTGGACCGACGGTACGATGCTGGCCGAGCCCGGCGAAGCTCCGGTCGAATCGCTGCAATGCCAGGATGATGTCGCCGCCATTCTCGCCGCCCGCACACTCCGGTTCGAAGAATCGAGCGCGGAACTGGCCGCGGGAGGGACCGAACTGCTCGATGAGGTGGCCGCCGCGCTCAAGCCCTGTTACGGCGCCCGCATCGCGATCACCGGACACACTGATAATTCGGGCGACGAACCGGCGAACACGGTTCTGTCGGAGCAGCGCGCCGACAGCGTAAAACGCGCGCTGGTTGCTCGCGGTATTGCCGAGCAAAGCCTGCAGACCCGCGGAGTTGGTTCCAGCCAGCCGGTCGCCGGGCTAGACCCTGCCGATCCGGCCAACCGGCGGATCGAGTTTACCGTGGTGGCCAAATTGCAGGTGCGCCCCACGCCCATCGATACACCGGGGCCACGCTGACATGCCGATCTGGACCGAACTCGTGATCCTGCTGCTGTTTACCTACGCCGCCGGCATCGGCATTGGCTGGGTGGTGTGGGGCCGAGCCCCGTCCACGCTGTATGATGATCCCGATTCCGACACGCCGTCCAAGCCCCTGGCTGACAACCCCAAAGGAGAAAGCGCCCCATGATCGAACTGGTCGAAGCCAATTGGCCCTGGTTCCTGATTGTCCTGCTGCTGGGCATTGCAG
>SHLU01000131.1 GCA_004282995.1 Sphingomonadaceae bacterium | reverse complement strand
GAATTCGAAGTCGAGCCAGCTACCGCGGTACGGAATGATGCGGGCAGCGAAGAGGAGCTTGCCCGAGCTGTGGGTCTTGCCGCGATCGTGGTCGAACAGCACACCCGGCGAACGGTGCATCTGCGAGACGATGACGCGCTCGGTACCGTTGATGATGAAGGTACCGTTGTCCGTCATGAGCGGCATATCGCCCATGTAGACGTCCTGCTCCTTGATATCGAGCACGGAGCGGGTCTCGGTTTCCTGGTCGACTTCGAAGACGATCAGGCGCAGCGTGACCTTCATCGGCGCGGCATAGGTGATGCCGCGCTGCTTGCATTCGACGATGTCGTGCTTGGGCGATTCGAGTTCGTAATGCACAAAGTCGAGTTCGGCGGTGCCGGCGAAGTCGCGCAGCGGGAATACCGAGCGCAGCGTCTTCTCGAGGCCGGAAACGTGACCCGCTTCCTTGTTCGAGCGCAGGAACTGTTCGTAGCTCTCGCGCTGGACCTCGATCAGGTTCGGCATTTTCACCACTTCGTGGATGTCGCCGAAAATCTTGCGGATGCGCCGCTTGGAGGTACCCGATGCCTTAACGGCGGTCTGGGCCTTCTTCTTCGCCTTGGTAGCCATGGGAGGAGTGTCGCCTCTTCTCAAATACGCCCGCGAAGATAAGTCCCGCCGGCAGGAAATCTTTTTCGAAACGCAAGGATTGGCACCAATGTCGGGACGCACAAAGGCCGCAGCACTAGACGCGACCTTCCCGGTAGCGCTGCTGCAGCTTTCATCTAAGCGTCGCGATTATGGTTGCCCGCTGCTTCCTTCCTGAGACCGATCCCCGCGCATGAATCAGCCTTGCTCGAAGCAAGCGGTTGCGTCGCCATGTAGGAACCGCTGGAGCGCTTGTCAAACGAAGCGTTCTTCGCCCGTAAGTGAGATCGTTACCGATTCGACAGTCCGTGCTATGGAGCAAATCGCGAAAAGGGGGAATTCCATATGGCGATCCGCTTTGTAGTTGCTTTTACCGCTTTGGCGTTACCGGGGCTTGCACCCACACGAGCCGCGCCCGACGAGGCGGCGGCCGAAGCTGCCGCGGACAAGACAACCGCGCTGTTCGCCGAGGAGGAATTGCTCCCTATCGAGCTCAACGGACCGGTACGCGCTATAGCACGCCTGGCCCCGCGATCGACGAAGCCGCACTCTGCCAGGCTCAGCGCGGCAGGCGAGAGCCATGCGATCACCCTGTCCGCACGCGGAATTTCGCGGCGACTGAGGGAAAATTGCCAGTTCCCTCCGATGCGCATCGATCTGGTTGCAAAGCCCGCCAGCGATTCGCTGTTTGCGCGGCAGAACCGGATGAAGCTGGTGACCCATTGCCGCGACCGCGACCAATATGAAAATGCTGTGATGCGCGAATATATTGCCTACCGGCTCTATTCGCTGATGACGCCACAAGCTCTCAAGGTTCGGCTGGTACAGGTGACCTATCGCGAAGGGTCCGACACTGTAACAACCCGGCGCGGTTTCCTGATCGAGGATATCGATGACGCGGCACGGCGTGTCGGACTCAAGGAGGTTTCGACAGGCACCATCGCGCCTGCGGCACTCGAGCCGCGCGCAACAGCTCGCTATGCCATGTTCCAATACATGATCGGCAACACGGATTTCGCAATGGTCGCCGGCCCCAACTCAGGCAAGTGCTGCCACAACTCCAAATTGCTCGCGCCTGACAAGAACGCGAGAAGCGGTCTGGTGCCTGTACCCTACGATTTTGACAATGCGGGGATCGTCGATGCGTCCTACGCCATGCCCAGCGAAAAACTGCCGGTCCGCAATGTGCGCCAGCGGCTATATCGGGGATTCTGTCACCTCAATCCGCTGGCCCGCGAAGAAGCCGCGAAAATTGTGGCACTGCGCCCGGCCATCCTGCGCGAGATCGCAACCAGCCCCGCACTTGACGCCGGAAGCCGGAGGCAAATGACCAGTTATCTGGAAGCGTTTTTCGATATCGCTTCCGACCCGGAAAGACTGGAACAACGGGTTATTTCACGCTGCCGCTAGCGCTTTTGGTCCGACTCCGCTTTGCCGCCCCCACCGTTGCCCTCACCGGAGCGATCCCGCGGGTCCGCATTATCGTCGGCATCGGTTGCTGCATCGGGAGGCCCGCGGCGCAGATAACGGTGCGCCCCTGCCAATCCCCCATAGTCAATCGTCCACAGCATGACGAAAGCGTAGTTGAACATCACCGTCATCACGAGCGCAATCTCCAACGCTCCGATACCGGCGGCCAGTCCGATACCGATGGCGAGCAGGATATATATTGCATCCCCCGAACTCTTGAGTGTGTTGCGAAATCGCACTCCGCCAACGATACCGGCCAGCGAGAAAGCCAATGCCAGCGAATTGTGCACCATCACCACGAGCGAAGTGACAGCAATCGGCAGCACCATCATGGTTTCGACCAAGGCCTGGTCGTATTCCTTGCGACTGCGGGTCGCCATATAGGTCCAGGTGATCGGCATCGTGGTCAACAAGGCGCCGCCCACTGCGACGAATAACCACAGAACCGAGCCACTGAGATTCGCGACCCTGCGAGCCCCGATCTGGATTCCTTGCAACGGGTCGGTCGCAGGAGCTGAAAGTAGTGTCTGCGCCCCGCCGATCGGCAGGAAATCGCGCAATGCGGGAAATATGAAGATCGCGAGAAAGACCGCGCCCGTGATAATTCCGTAAAACGCCGTCAGTCGCACAAACAGTTGCACTGCCATCGCTCGCTCTCCCCTCCTTACCGCATAGCGCGAACGCGAGACATTGCCAAAGGTCTCGGTGACAGGTGTTCCGCTGCAGGCCGGGGCCTTGCCTTGCAGGACCTACGATTCATGGGTAGCAGTGGCGCCCGCGATAGCCGGCGACCAACCGCATGGCCTCGCACCCAGAGGAGAATTTGATGAAACGTCTAGCACTAGTTGCCGCTCTTCCCATCGCCATGACGCTCGCCGCTTGCGACGGTCCGGCCGAAGAAGTCGGCGAAGAAGTCGACGATATCACCGAAGCCCAGGCCGAAGTCATCGACGAGAAGGCAGAAGCGCTCGAAGCGCAGGCTGACGTGGCCGAAGAAGCTGGCGCCGCAGGCGATGCAGCTGCACTCGAATCCGAGGCCGAATCGCTGGAAGACAAGGCTGACGGCATGTAATTTCCGCCGACCCTCGCTGCGTCGAGGGTTGACAGGACCATACAAATCCTTAGAGGCCCGCCACCGAACGGCGGGCCTTTTTTGGTTTGCCGTTTCACCGTCCGAGACAGTTGCTGGCCGGGGTTCGCCCGACCTTAATTTGCAGCCTAGGCGGGGAAATGAGAATTCAGGCCCTTTCCTTAATCCGGAAACCGGCCGTCTGACGCGATTGCGTCCTCCTTCCCCATCAATGGACAAGCAGCCATGTCGCATGAGCGATGTGGCGATGTGAGCCGGTCGCATTTCGGAGCCATCCGCGATGCGATCATATGTGAAGGAGTATGGCATGGATCGTTCGCAAAAAGCCGACGCGGTCGCCGAGCTCAACACGGTCTTCAACGAGGCAGGCGTGGTGGTCGTCACCCGCAACCTCGGCCTGACGGTTGCTGCAAGCACCGAACTGCGCGGGAAGATGCGTGAAGCTGGGGCGTCCTATAAGGTTGCGAAGAACCGTCTGGCCAAGCTCGCCCTGAAGGACACGGATTACGAAGGCATCGGCGAGATGCTTACGGGTCCGACCGCCCTCGGTTTTTCCGAGGACCCGGTTGCTGCTGCGAAAGCGGCGGTGGACTTCGCCAAATCGAACGACCGACTGGAGATCGTCGGTGGTTCGATGGGCGGGAAGTTGCTCGATGAAGCCGGGATCAAGGCGCTTGCCTCGCTGCCCAGCCTCGACGAGTTGCGCGGCACACTGGTGGGCCTCGTCAACGCCCCGGCGACCAAGATCGCCCGGGTTGTCAGCGAACCCGCCAACAAGCTCGCTCGCGTCTTCGGTGCCCAGGGCGCCAAAGAAGCAGCGTAAGCGGTTTCAAGCAGAACTGAAATTCCATTGGGGCACATTCGCCCCGACGTAATCTGGAGTAAGTACAATGGCCGATATCAAGGCTCTCGTTGAAGAACTTTCGAAGCTGACCGTCATGGAAGCCGCCGAGCTTGCCAAGGCACTTGAAGAAGAGTGGGGCGTGAGCGCCGCAGCAGCAGTTGCAGTCGCTGGCCCGGCTGGTGGCGGCGACGCCCCGGCAGCCGAAGAAAAGGACGAATTCGACGTCGTCCTGACCGGCGACGGCGGCAAGAAGATCCAGGTGATCAAGGAAGTCCGTGCCATTACCGGCCTGGGCCTCACCGAAGCCAAGGGTCTTGTCGAAGGCGCGCCCAAGCCGATCAAGGAAGGCGTCAACAAGGCAGAAGCCGAAGAAATCAAGAGCAAGATCGAAGCAGCCGGCGGTACCGTCGAGCTCAAGTAAGCTCTTTAGAGAATGTCGTGGGTGTCTTGAAGCGCCTGCGGATGGGAGGGCGGTGCCGCAAGGCGCCGCCCTTTTCCATGGCGCGCGCATAATCGGTGTGGCTTGCCGGACGCATCGCCGGACCAATCGCGACCGGTCCGTTCGCCAGGGCCTGTCCTTGGCAGCGTGAGCGACCTATCCGGTCTGCCCCATGCAAGTGTCGCCGCCCAAGATAGACACAGCCGCCAGCTGGCGCGCCGAGATCGCCGCGACTTTCAGCCTGTCGTGGCCGCTGGCGCTCGCCAATCTGCTGCAGATGCTGATCTACGCAATCGACGTTATCTTCATCGCGCGGTTGGGCGAAGCGCCGCTGGCGGCATCGGCTCTGGCGGTGTCATTGTTCGGGATAGTGTTGTGGAGCCTTTCTTCACTCACCGGTGCTGTGGCCCCGCTTATCTCCGCCGAACTGGGCGAACGCGCCCCGGCCTTGCGCCCGGTCCGCAGAGCAACCCGCATGGCCCTATGGCTGGCAGTCATCGCGGGGATGTTGGGCATGGGGGCATGCCTCTTGCTCGAGCCGATTTCCCGCGCGACCGGCCAGGACGATCTGATCATCGAACTGGGGCGCGATTACAATCTGCTGCTGATCTGGTCGCTGGTGCCGATGATCCTCGCCAGCGTGCTGCGCAATTTCGTTTCCGCGCTCGGCCGGCCGATCTTTGCCACCGCGATCACGGGCGGCGGCATCTTCGTCAATGGGCTCGCCAATTATGCCTTTATCTTCGGCAATCTCGGCGCGCCGGAGTTGGGGTTGAAGGGGGCGGCGGTGGCGACCATCATCACCTCGGTGGTGACGCTGGCCGCCTATGTCCTTGCCATCCGGATGGATCGTCGGTTGCACCGCTATCACGTGCTGGGCCGCTGGTGGTCGCCCGATTGGCAACGCTTCGTACAAATTGTGCGGATCGGCACGCCAATTGCGCTGACCGTCACAGCCGAGGCCGGCATATTCGGCGCTGCCGCATTCCTGATGGGCAATATCGGGGCCGCGCAACTTGCTGCCCATACGGTAGCCCTGCAAGTGGCTGCGTTGGCCTTCCAGGTACCATTCGGCATCGGTCAGGCGGCAACGATCCGGGTCGGCTATTTCTATGGCGCGCGCGACAACGAGGGAATGAAACGCGCCGGCTGGAGCGCGATTATTATGGGCACTGGGTTCATGGTGACGACCGCGCTTCCAATGGTGCTAGCGCCAGAGACCCTGCTGTCGATCTATGTCGATCCCGAAGCAACCCGCAACGCAGTGCTGGTCGGCTTCGCCACGCGCTATCTGATGGTCGCCGCGGCATTCCAGTTGTTCGACGGATTGCAGGCAGTGGCAGCAGGTGCCCTGCGCGGACTGCAGGACACCCGCGTGCCGATGTGGATCGCGATCTTCAGCTATTGGCTGCCCGGCTTCGGCGTGGCGCTGTGGCTCGGATTCGCCTCGCCGCTCGGGGGCATGGGAGTGTGGATCGGCCTGGCCACCGGCCTGACAATTGCCGCCCTGCTGCTGATCTGGCGCTGGAATGCGCGCGAGAAATTGCAGCTGACGACAAGGCCGGGGGCCAGCGCTTTCAAGCCGCCGCTTTCTGCGTAACCTCGCGCTGCGGGAAGGGGATCGAGATACCGACCGCATCGAACCGGGCCTTGGCCTTTTCGGTCAGGTCCCACGAGACCGCGACGAAATCGCCTGTGTTGCACCAGACCCTGAGGCCGATACCGACCGAGCTGTCGTCGAGCGAATTGACGAAGGCGACGGGTTCCGGATCGGCCAGAACCCGCTCGTCTGCGCTCGCCAGCGCCAGCAGTTCCTCGCGCGCCTGCTCCATGCTGTCGCCGTAGCCGATGCCGACGACCAGTTCGAAACGGCGGATCGGGTGGCGGTGGAAATTGACGATCGGTTTGTTCCACAACTCGGAATTCGGGACCATCACGAACAGCCCGTCGAACTGCTTCAATTCTGTCGTGAACAGGCCGATATTCTGCACTACCGCAGTAATCGACCCGGCCTGGATCGCCTCGCCCACCCTGAAGGGTTTTTGCACCAGGATCATCACTCCCGATGCCACATTGCTCAGCGTTCCCTGCAAAGCGAGGCCGATCGCCAGCGCCATTCCACCAAGGGCTGCGAGAATGCTGGTGGTTTCCACGCCGAATTGCGAGAGGACAGTGACCAACACCAGCGCCCACAAGGCGTATTTGACGATATTGGAGAGAAATATCGCCACCGTCGGCTCGAACCGGGGGGAACGCGTCAAGCTGCGTTCGACCCAGCGGCTAAGGAAACCGGCCAGCAGCAGGCCGATAACCAGCACGGCGAATGCCCCGGCAATTT
>SHLU01000130.1 GCA_004282995.1 Sphingomonadaceae bacterium | reverse complement strand
GCCCCCGGGGGCATGGCGCTGATTGCCGACTATATGCGGCAGGATGCTCCACTCATGCGCGCGCTGTTCCGTTCGAGCGTTCAGCTTCTCGACGGCGTGAAGGACACCCAGCCGAGCGCCGACGGAGCCGTCGAGAAATTGCTCGCCGAGATTTTCGCGGACGCCGAATTGCTCGATCGTATCCATACCGCGACCGGAACCATTTCTCTCTGGCGCGGCATCAAGAAAGGCAATGCTCAATGAACCTCATGAAAGATTCGAGACCGCTACGCCGTTCGCTGGCGGCCTCGCTCCTCCTCGCCATTGCAGCCTGCTCGAATGCGGCCCAGGCCGCGACCTACACCATGTTCCGCGACGCAGGGTGCGGCTGCTGTCTCAATTGGGCCGGTCACGTAGAACACGGACTCGAAGCAGAGGTCGCCTCGGTCGACACCGACGACATGGCTGCGCTCAAGACAGCCAGGGGTGTGTCGCAGGATCTGTGGTCGTGCCACACGATGGAAGTCGATGGCTATATCATCGAAGGCCACGTGCCCGCCGATGCCATCGCGAAACTATTACGCGAAAGCCCCGAAGGCGTGGCAGGCCTGGCTGTGCCCGGAATGCCGCTTGGCTCGCCCGGAATGGAAGCCGGGGACCGGGTGCAGCCGTATGATGTCATCGCCTTCGGCTCAGGCGGGCAGCGCGTTTTCGCATCCTACCCGTGACCATGGACAAGCCATCTCAGCGCCAACTCTAACGGAGGACCATCATGTCAGACTATTCGGTCAAAACCTCAATACTGATATGGGGCTGGACACTCAGCCTCTTCCTGCTTTTCAGCTACCTGATCTGCATCGGTTTCGGCCTGCTCGCGCCCGAACAGGCGCACATGCACGAAGCGTGGGCGCCGCTGCTTCCCGGGTTCGAATGGCTGACCATCTCGGGCTTTCTGGCAGGCGCTCTCGGCAGCTTTTTGTACGGTTGGTACATCGCGATCATTGGGGTGCCAATGCTGCGATTTTTCCGGAACCGATTCAGGACGTAGCAGATCGGCGGCGATGGCCGCTTGCCTTGAAACTCGCGGAGCGTTTTTCGGTCGCGCAGGCAGTCCGCTTTAGGCCGCAATTTGCTCGAGCGCCCCGAGCAAAACGCAACTCTCCGGCTTTGTCCTGAAAGTTTTTTGAGGGCCGCGGCAAGGGCGAACGTACTGGTCGACATAATCTTTCTTTCACGGGAGACCATCGACAGGGGAAAGTCTTGCAAGACCATGAGCACGAGAATCAAAGCGAAACGGCTGGCTCGATAACCCTGCTGGGCGGCGTTGCGATGGGTACCGGCGTCATGATCGGCGCCGGCATCTTCGCGCTGACCGGGCAGATCGCCGAGCTTGCCGGTCCGCTCTTCCCATTATCCTTCATTGCTGGCGCGCTGGCAACATCGCTGGCGGCCTACAGCTATATCAAGATGTCGAACAAATGGCCGTCTTCGGGCGGCATCGCGATGATCTTGCAGAAGGCCTACGGACCCGGCGTCATTGCCGCGTCGGCATCGCTCCTGATGGCTCTGTCGATGGTCATCAATGAAAGCCTCGTGGCCCGCACCTTTGCGACTTACGCGCTGCGCCCGTTTGGCCTCGAAAGCAGCGGGTGGCTCGTTTCGCTGGCAGCGCTTGCACTCATCATCTTCGCCTATCTCGTCAATGCAGCGGGCAACAAGTCGGTAAGCGGCTTCTCGCTCATCATGTCCGCCATCAAGATCGGCGGTATCGCGCTGTTCGCAGTCGCGGCGATCTGGGCCAGCGGATTTTCATCAGGCGCATTTTCGCAGTCCGTTTCGCTGACCAATGCAGAAGCCCTGCTCGCCTCGGTTGCTTTCTCGATCCTCGCCTTCAAAGGCTTCACCACGATTACCAATAGCGGCGGCGAAATCGTTGACCCGCACAAGAATGTCGGCCGAACCATCATGATCTCGATAGCCGTCTGCATCGTGATCTATCTGCTTGTCGCAGTGGCGGTGGGTTCGAGCCTGAGCATATCCGAGATCGTCGAGGCGCGCGATTATTCGCTCGCGGCAGCGGCGCGTCCGGCGCTGGGTGAGCTGGGCTTCTATTTCACCGTCGCGATCGCGATCGCCGCCACGACTTCGGGCGTGATCGCGAGCGTATTTGCTGTGTCGCGCATGCTTGCGATGCTGACCGACATGAAGATGATCCCGCACAGCCATTTCGGTATGAGCGGCGGAATTCGCAGCCACATGCTGGTCTATACGGTGGTCATTGCCGGGACGCTTGCCGTCCTGTTCGATCTGTCAAGGATCGCCTCGCTGGGCGCCTTCTTCTACCTCGTCATGGATATGCTGGTTCACTGGGGCGTCCTGCGCCACCTGCGCAAGGAAGTCGGCGCGCGCGCAACAATACTTCTGACAGCGCTCGCGGCAGATGGCGTGGTCCTCGCAGCCTTTACCGCGGCCAAATTGCGCAGCGATCCTGCCGTTGTCGCCTACGCGGCGATCGGCATCGTCGCAGTCTTCGTGGGAGAATGGATCTACCTCTCGCGCAATTCCGAAGCGCCCGCATCTCCTGAAGATGATGGGTCAGGAGAGAAAAGGTGATGGCACCTTCTTCAACCAGCTTTGCCGCTTTTACGCCGGGCTTTTTCGAAACCGTTCACCGAAAACCGGCGTTGAGCACGAGAAACGTCAGGCAAAACAGATGGAGCGATTCATGACGACCCGAACAGCGGCGGTCTACCGTATGGTCATGGAGGACCATGTCTGTCCCTATGGCATCAAGACGGTCGATCTCCTCACACGGCAAGGCTTCGAGGTCGAGGATCATCACCTGACCAGCAGGGAGGAAACCGACGCATTCAAGGACAAGCACAACGTCGAGACCACCCCGCAGACCTTTATCGAAGACAAGCGCATTGGCGGCTATGACGATGTCCGCGAGTTCTTCGGCAAGAGCCGTTCGCAGCCAGAGGAAGGCGAGACCAGCTATCAGCCGGTCATTGCGATTTTCGCGGTCGCGCTGCTGCTCGCGCTAGGGCTGAGCTGGGCGTTTTTTGACGATCTGTTCACCGTCCGGGCCGCGGAATGGTTCGTCAGCCTGTCGATGACCCTGCTCGCCGTCCAGAAGCTTCAGGACGTGCGCAGTTTCTCGACAATGTTCCTCAACTACGATCTGCTCGCACGGCGCTGGGTGCCCTATGGCTTCGTCTACCCGTTCGGCGAAGCCGCTGCCGGCATTCTGATGACCGCAGGCGCGCTGACCTGGCTCTCGGCCCCGCTGGCATTGTTCATTGGCACCGTCGGCACTGTCAGCGTCTTCAAGGCTGTCTACATCGACAAGCGTGAGCTCAAATGCGCTTGCGTCGGTGGGGGCAGCAATGTGCCGCTCGGCTTCGTCTCGCTGACCGAAAATCTGTTCATGATCGGAATGGGTCTGTGGATGGGCGCGAAGCTTCTCGCATGATCACCGCGCTCCTTCTCGCCGTCTTTCTGTTCCTTGCAGCCGTCGCTTCCCACCTTGCCATTCTGGGTGTCGGCCACCGGCTTCTCGATCGCCGCCGCGATACGCTGGGAAAGCTTGCAGTCTCGCTACTCGTGCTCGCGTCGCATTTCCTGGTCGCGATCCTTTTTGCCGCAGGTTTCTGGCTGGGCGCGCAATGGGGCCTGGGAGGGTTCGACAAGGCGCCTTCCATGGACTGGATGGACTACTTCTATTTCTCGCTCATCAACGTGACCACACTGGGCCTGGGCGACATTTATCCGACCGAGCACCTGAGAGTTCTCGCCGGCGTCGAGGCCCTTACCGGCTTCGCTCTCATCAGCTGCTCGGCGCAGCTATTCTGGACCATGATGCAAAAAGGAGAAAAAGCATGACCGAAAAGACCTCCCACTCGGACAAGGGAGGGGGCGGCAGCTACTGGCGATTCATGGCCATGGTGTCGACCTCGACCGTGATCATGTTCTTCCTGATGTATGCCAACACCTTTACCGTCGATGATCTTTTCTGGAGCGAAACGCGCTTCTGGATGATGTTCGTCATGGGCGCGATGATGATGGTTGTCATGCTGCTCTTCATGTGGGGCATGTACAAGGACCGGACCAAGAACTTGATCATCCTGGGCGTCGGGGCCTTTGTGTTCGCGCTCGCACTATGGCTGGTGCGCAGCCAGACCACCGTTGACGATACCGAATATATGGCAGCAATGATCCCGCACCACTCAATCGCGATCATGACCAGCGAACGCGCGAGCCTGAAAGATCCTCGCGTGCGCGAACTCGCGCAGGCCATCATTGTCGCACAGCGCCGCGAAATCGCCGAGATGAAATACCTCATAGACGATATCGAGCAGAACGGTCCTCGAACCGAAGAACGCCTGCCCGAGGAGATGCAGCCATGAACAAGATAGCTTTCACGGCGCTCATCGCGCTGCCGCTTGCCGCCTGCAATTCGAACACCGCTCCGGGCAACGACCGCGAAGCCCAGCTCGACCCGCCTGCCACTGCCGCGCCGATCGAGGACGCGGCCAGTGCACTGGCAAATGTTGACCCGGGCCTCATGCTTCCCGGGACCATGAATGACGCGGACCTTGCTGCTCTGGGCGCAGGACAGGCCTGCCAGTTCCGCCTGACCGAAGTGGCCTTTCCCTCGTTTGTCTATGACGGTGACGGGGGCGGAGCGATCAAGATCAATGGCAAATTGATCCCCGTGACCGCCGATGGCCCTGGCAGCTATGCGAACGGCGAGCTTCGGATCAAAACCCGCATGCTGGATGATGAAGGCGATGCGGGCCTGCAAATGCAGGAGATGATCGTGGCAGCACCAAGAGCCAAGGATGAGTTCGGCTTTTGGGGTTATACCACCTGTCCGGCCGACGGAGCCTGATACTGGCAGGGCGCATGGGCGGGCCGTCGGCTAACCCATGCGCCCGCGCCTCCGCCCTTCGTCGCCCTCACCATTTTTACAGGAACAAGCAGATGACCGATACGAGGCCCATCGCTGTCTTCGGCGCAGGCGGGAAGACCGGCACCGAGCTCTTGAGGCGTGCCATTGCCCGAGACATACCGATCCGCGCCTTTGAACACACCGTGCCTGGGCCAGGCGAGCGGGTGGGCGACTTCGAATATATCGAATGCGATGTGCTGTCGGATAATTTCGCGGGCGATCTCGATGGCTGCCGCGCGGTTATCTCGACCCTCGGTGTCGCTTTCGGTCCGGGCAATGCGATCGATCCACCGCCGCTCTATACCGATGGCACGCGCAACCTGCTCGAGGCGATGGCACAAGCGAAGATCGACCGCATTGCCGTAATCTCCGCTGCCTTCGTCGAACATCAGTCGAGCGTCCCGGCCTGGTTTGAACTCACTGCCAAGCCTGCATTGTTCAATATACTCGAGCAGATGCGCTCCATGGAAGTGATGCTCAGCGACGCCCAAGGTATTAAATGGACGGCCGCACGGCCGGGCTGGCTGCTGGATGAGCCTTACACTGGCGACGCCGTGATTACGGACGAGCGGCTGGCGGAAGGCTGTTTCCGGTGCCGTCATGCTGATCTCGCGGCGAGCCTGCTTGAATTCGTGTGCGAAGACACCTGGATCAACGCAAAGCCTGCCATCGGCAGGCCCGAAGCCGAACGTTTCGAAAGTCCTGGTGCCATCAAGGCCGAACTCGGTATCGATTGAGCGTCGTATCATTTATCGTTCTGTAACAAGCCCGAACGTTACAAGTTTTGAGCAACAGACAAGGAAAATTGTATGTTTCTGGAGAAGATCAAAACCCCTGGCCTCTCGCACCTTTCCTACATCATCGGTTCGGGCGGACAGGCAGCGGTCATCGATCCGCGCCGGGACTTCGAGGTCTATGTCGAAAGGGCCCGGGCTGAAGGGCTGGAGATAACGCATATCTTCGAAACCCATCGCAATGAGGATCTGCTCAGCGGCTCGCCGATCCTTGCGGACTTGACTGGTGCGACGGTTCACCACGGTCCCAATCCGGCCGGAAACGTGGCCTTCGCCAACACTACGCGCGAAGGCGATTGTTTCGAGCTGGGTCAATTGAAGATCGAAGTGCTTGAAACACCTGGACACACCGACGATCATCTCGCTTTCGTCATCCATGACAGCGAATATTCCGAGGGACCGGTCGGCGTCTTTACCGGCGATGCCTTGTTCGTCGGCGATGTCGGACGCACCGATTTCTATCCCGAGCGCAAGGAAGAAGTCGCGGGCCTTCTTTTCGACTCCCTGCAGAAACTTTGCCGCCTCGGCGACCAGGCGATCATCTACCCGGCGCATGGTGCGGGCTCGGTCTGCGGGTCGGGAATGGCGGACCGGGAATTCTCGACAATCGGCCACGAGCGGCGCAACAACCCGCGCCTGCGCATCTCCGACCGCGACGAGTTCATCAAGGCGAAGGTAGCAGAACACCACTACCAACCTCCCTATTTCCGGCTGATGGAACGGCTTAACCTCGAAGGGGCCGATGCCGCGCCGCGGATTATGCGGCCAAGGCGTCTGGGGCTGGACGACCTTCGCGAGAGCGGCGCCGATCACCTGGTCGATGTGCGCGAGCCGCTCGCCTATGCCGCCGGTCATATGCCGGGTGCCATGTGCCTTCCGGTGGGAATGATACCGGCCTTTGCCGGATGGTTTCTCAGTGAAGGCGACAGGATCGCCCTCATCGCTTCCGAGGAAGACCAGCTAGCCCAGGCCATGGCCCATCTGGTGCGTATCGGTCTCGATAATGTTGTCGGCGGCTATGTCGGCGTGGTTCCAGCCGCCGCACAGGGCAAAGCGATGCGCAGCATTCCCATGATCGGCACAAAAGAAATCGCGCGCAGG
>SHLU01000012.1 GCA_004282995.1 Sphingomonadaceae bacterium | reverse complement strand
TGTCAGCTTGTCCTGCGCTTCACGAGTGATCCAGATGCCTTCGCGAAGATATTGCGCACGGGCTTCATCGAGATTTGGCTTGCCGACGGTGATCTGCGGCAATTGCACACTCAGGGTCTCGCTTGCCTCGTCCCATGACAGGCGCGAACGGTCGACCGCGCCGAGTTCGACCGAATAGGTTACCCGGGTGGGAATTACCGCAACCTGCCGGGTCTTGATGGCGCCGAAAAATCTGCTGTCATCGCTAGCCACCACTGGCGCGAATTCGGCACTGAAGACTGTCAACGAATTTTGCTCTTCGAATGCAACCAGGCTGGTCGCGAGCGGATCGCCCAGATCGCTCGGGCCGAACGCCCTCCAGCCCAACCAGGATACGGCCGCCAGCAACAGTATGACGATCAGCCACGGAACGGCCTGCACACGCGCCAGCGATTTCTGGTGCTCAGGCTTGGCGGTCCGGGTATCCGCCTTGCCGTCAGCGATCTTCACATCGTTGTCCATATGTCCCCCTTACGGCCCACCATGCCGCGACGCTCCAGATCGATCAGGTGTGCAAGCACGCTCATCTGCGCCGCCTTATCGAGCCGCGGGTCGAGCCCCTTGTACATGAGTGGTATGAAATCGGGCAACTGCAAGGGCTTGTCACCCAGATGGCGCATGATCTGGTTCTCGCGTTGCCGGCGGTGACCGATCATCCCACGCACCAACTGGCGAGGCTTTGTAATCGGGGCGCCATGAGCGGAATAATAAACCCGGTCCTCGCGCTGGTAGAGCCGGTCGAGGCTATCCATGTAGTGCCCCATATCGCCGTCGGGCGGAATGACCACGCTGGTTGACCAGCCCATCACGTGGTCGCCGGTGAAAAGCGCGGATGTTTCCTCCAGAGCGAAGCACAGGTGGTTGGACGTGTGGCCTGGCGTGTGGACCGCGCGAAGCGTCCAGCCACGTCCGGTCATCGCTTCACCGTCTTCCAGCACACGGTCGGGAGCGTAGCTGGTATCGAAAGCCTCGTCCGCGCGCGGTAGGTCGGTGGCGATGACCAACGGCGCGCAGCCGACGATCGGCGCTCCTGTCAGCTTCGCCAGCGGGGCGGCAGCAGGCGAATGGTCGCGGTGGGTATGGGTGCACATGATGGCGACCAGCTTGTCGTCGCCGATGGCGTTCACGATCGCATCAATATGGTCGGGCTCGGCCGGACCGGGATCGATAACCGCTACCTCGCCCTCGGTTCCGACGATATATGACTGGGTTCCCGTGAAGGTATAGGGCGAAGGATTGGGGGCAAGAATGCGGCCCACCAGCGGCTCGGGCCGCTCGACGAGGCCCACCGGCCACGGTTTTGGGGGAGGCTGTGCCATGGCCTTGCATATGGGGTCGCAACTGGCCCATGTCACGCGACAAGAAATAGCCGCTGGGAGAGAGCAGCTTGTCTGATCACATACTTGTCCTCGATGAAGGCACTACGTCGACCCGGGCGATGGTCTTTGCACGCGATGGCCGAATGCTGCACGTCGCGCAGAAGGACCTGACGCAGCATTATCCGAAGCCGGGCTGGGTCGAGCACGATGCCGGCGAAATATGGGACCGTACGCTGGCTTGTGCCCGACGCGTGGTCGAGGAAGCGGGGATCGAACAGATCGCCTGTATCGGCATCACCAACCAGCGGGAAACCGTGGTAGCTTGGGATGCTCAGAGTCTCGAGCCGCTCTCACGCGCAATCGTCTGGCAGGACCGGCGCACAGCCCAGTTCTGTGCCGATTTGCGCGAGGCGGGCCACGAGGAGGCCGTGCAGGAAAAGACGGGCCTGCTGCTCGATCCCTATTTCTCAGGCACCAAGATGCGCTGGCTGCTCGATCATGATGAAAGGGTGAGGCAAGCCGCGCGCAAGGGCACATTGGCCTTCGGGACAATTGAAAGCTGGCTGGTCGCCAAACTGACCAAAGGCGAGGCGCATATTTCAGATGCCAGCAATGCCAGTCGAACCCAATTGCTGGCGCTGGATGGCGCGCAATTCGACGACGGCCTGTGCGATCTGCTCGGCGTTCCGCGCGGAGCCCTGCCAAGTGTCGTCGATACCAGCGGTGCGCTGGCGGAGACCGATGCGGGCTGGTTCGGGAAATCGATTCCCATTTCGGGAATGGTCGGCGACCAGCAGTCGGCAACGCTCGGGCAAGGGTGTCTTGCTCTCGGCGATACCAAGGCAACCTATGGCACCGGGGCCTTTGTCCTTGCCAACATGGGGAAAGATATTCCGCGTTCACAACATCGGATGCTTGGCACCGTGCTGAATCAAATGGCTGGCGAGCGGACCTATGCCATCGAAGGCTCGGTGTTTGTTGCCGGGAGTCTTGTCCAATGGCTGCGTGACCAACTCGGCCTTATTTCCAGCGCGGCCGAAACCGAAGCATTGGCGCGGTCGATCCCGGATAGCGGCGAAGTCGTCATCGTGCCGGCCCTTTCGGGGTTGGGGGCTCCGCACTGGCGCGCCGATGCGCGCGGGGTCATCGCCGGGCTCAGTTTTGCCGGGGGCAAGGCGCAGATCGCGCGCGCCGCGCTGGAGGCCATGGCGCACCAGACCCATGACCTGGCCGAAGCTTTTTCCGCCGATGGCGCGGCCTGGACCCGGCTCAAGATCGATGGCGGAATGAGCGCGATTGACTGGATGGCGCAGGATCTCGCCGATATGCTGCAACTGACGGTCGAACGCCCAGATTTCGTTGAGACCACCGCGCTGGGTGCGGCCATGAGCGCTGCGGTGGGGGCAGGGCTCTATCCCACCTTGGAAAGCGCAGCTGCCGGTATGCGTGGTAGCGTTCAGATTTTCGAGCCCGGGATGCAGAACGAAGTGCGCGAGGAAAGGCTGGCCCGCTGGCGCAAGGCGCTCGCGGCCGCTTGAACCCGCTCAGTGTCGCCCGAAGGCGTGTCGGAGACGCGCCTGCATTGCCGTCGGGCCTTCGATCCCGCTCGGATCGCCCTCGCGGTTGGCCCTGTCCAGCCGTGCAACCCGCGCATGGAGGACCTGGGTTTCCAGGATCAACAGCTGGGTCGGTATTTCAAGCAGCGCCATCTGGCTGTCTTCGGGCGGACGGTCGGGCGGCAGCCGTCCGTGCCGTTCGAGCTGGTAGGCAGTCATCTCGCCCCGGAAATAGGCCCGCTGGTTGAGCAACCAGGCCAGCACATGCATGATCCGCGTGGTTGTCTTGAGACCCTCGGTCGACAGCGCAATTCGCACGATGTCGTCACCAACTTCGCGCGGTGTAGCCAGGTCGAATGCTGCGCGAACATCGTCGGCCAATATCAACGATTGGCCGTAGAGTTCCTCGATAATCGTGGCGGTTATGTCGGTCGAGGCATTCATCGTCTGAAAAGACTAGATCGTGCCAGCCTGCTCGCAAACCCACGGGAACACTTTCTCCCAGCCAGATGGTGTCCATGTCCCGCGATGGGACGCTTTATGCCGATATTGGAGCAGGACAGTCCGGATGATGGTCAGGCGATGATGTCAGGGATCAACTGGTCCTCGATCATGCCGATCTGGTCGCGCAGCGCGAGTTTGCGTTTTTTGAGCCGGGCGATCTGGAGCTGGTCGCCGGCATTGGCATCGCCGAGCGCGGCGATGGCGGCGTCGAGGTCACGGTGCTCGATCCGCAGATGCTCCAGCTTCTTGCGCAGTTCTGCTTCAGTCACGGCTTTAAGGCTCTCCTGGCCCGGGGACGATATGCATTTCGTCGCACGCAGGGTCTTAACAATCGCATGGGCGGAAACAAGGCTTCGCAATCGGCGTTCAATATGTTTGTATGCAGATACGCGGTTCGCCCGCGAGGCGAGTCGCTCCTGTTGGTCGTACAACTCAAGGAGAAGAGCCCCATGGTCTCGTCACACGTCAACGCCCTTCAAAGCAAACATGCCGGCCTCGAAGCGAGGCTGAATGACGAAATGAACCGACCGGCACCTGACGCGGCGAAGATCCAGGAACTCAAGAAGGCGAAGCTGCGATTGAAGGAAGAAATCGCTGCCAACTGATCTTCGTGCCCGCAATGCGGGCAGCAGCATTTCCACAAGGGCGGCAATAGGCTAGGCGTCGGAGCATGACTGCTGCTGCCGATGCCGCCCGCCAGATACTTACTCGCCTGCACGATGTCATGGCCTCGCGCACCCATGCGCAGGGAAAACTTGATTCCGTGGCCGACATTATTGGCGAGGCGCTCGATAGCGAAGTGTGCTCGATCTACCTCCTGCGCGAAGGTATGCTCGAGCTTTTCGCGACCCGCGGCCTCAACAAGGAGGCCGTCCACGTTACCCGCATGGCGATCGGCGAGGGGCTGACCGGCACCCTCGTCGCCAATGGCGAAACGCTCAACCTCGCCGAAGCGCGCGCGCACCCCGACTTCCAGTATCGCCCGGAGACGGGTGAGGACAAGTTCCACTCTTTCGCCGGTGTTCCGATAGTCTATCGCGAGCGGGCGGTGGGCGCTCTCAATGTCCAGCATGTCGAGCCGCGCCGCTATGAAGATGTCGAGATCGAGGCGCTGCAGACGACCGCGATGGTCCTGTCGGAACTGATCGCCAATGCCGAACTGATCGACGAGGAAGTGGTCGGCAAGTCCGAGTTGCAGACAGGCCAGATCACGGTGGACGGCCTGGCATTGGTCAACGGCATTGCCGCCGGCCACGCTGTCTACCACCAGCCGCGCGTGCAGATCGACCAGATCGTTGCCGAAGATACCGAGCTGGAGCGCCAGCGCGTCTATCGCGCCTTCGACAAGATGCGGGACCAGATCGACGGGCTCTCGCAGCAGGCAGAGTTCGGCAAAGGTGGCGAGCACGAGGAGGTCCTCGAGACCTACAAGATGTTTGCCTATGACGAAGGCTGGTCGCGCCGCATCAACGAAGCCATCGACAGCGGCCTGACCGCCGAAGCCGCGATCGAGCGTGTCCAGCAACGAACTCGCATGCGGATGCGGGAAATCGACGATCCGCTGCTGCAGGATCGGATGCACGATCTCGAAGATCTGGCCAATCGCCTGCTGCGGATCGTGTCGGGCCAGCTCGGCACGGCAGCGACCCAGGGATTGCGGCGCGACACTATCTTGATCGCCAAGAATCTCGGGCCCGCCGAGCTGCTCGAATACGACAAGCGCCGGCTCAAGGGAGTCGTGCTGGAGGAGGGGTCGCTCACTTCGCACGTTGTCATTGTTGCCCGTGCCATGGGGGTACCGGTACTCGGCCGGGTGCGCGGTCTTCGCGGCATCGTGGGCGAAGGCGACGAGATACTGCTCGACTGCAACGACGCTTGTGCCACGATCAGGCCGACCCCACAGGTTGCCGATGCTTTCGACACGCGCTTTGCCAAAAGCAAGGAGCGACAGGCCGCCCTTGCTGAATTGCGTGAAGTCGAACCCTTTACCCGCTGCGGAACGCGTATCCAGGTCCAGATGAATGCCGGGCTGCGTGATGACCTGGCTAATTTGGCACTGGTGGGTGCGGATGGCATCGGGCTGTTCCGTACCGAATTCCAGTTCCTGGTATCAGCCACCCTTCCGCAACGCGAACGCCAGTTGCGTTTGTACAAGGATGTACTTGACGCTGCCGGGGGAAAGCCGGTGGTGTTCCGGACGGTCGATATCGGCGGCGACAAGGCCGTCCCTTACCTTGCCTCCGGTGAAAACCTGACCGAAGAGAACCCGGCAATGGGTTGGCGTGCCTTGCGCCTGGCGCTGGAGCGCGAAGGATTGCTCAAGGTGCAGGCACGGGCCTTGCTGGAGGCATGTGCGGGCAAGGAATTGCGGGTCATGTTCCCGATGGTCAGTGAACCGTGGGAGTTCGACGCAGCGAAAGCCATTTTTGAAAATCAGGCGGCGTTCCTGCACCAGCAGAAGAAACAGTTGCCGGACGTGGTACACTACGGCGCAATGCTGGAAGTGCCCGCGCTGGCAGATGCGCTGGACATACTGATACCGAAGGTGTCGTTCATCTCGATCGGTACCAACGACCTGACCCAGTTCCTGTTCGCCGCCGATCGCGCGAACCCCAAGCTGGCGGCCCGCTATGACTGGCTGAGCCCGGCCATCCTGCGGTTCCTGCGTCGCGTCGTGCAATCGACCATCGGTCATCCGGTTGATCTGGGTGTATGCGGGGAGATGGGTGGAAGAAAGCTCGAGGCGCTGGCCCTCATGGGGCTGGGCATTCGGCGATTTTCGATCACGCCGGTTTCGGTTGGGCCAATCAAGGAATTAGTGCGGCAGATAGATTTGAAAGAAATCGAGCAGGCCATGAATGAATTGTTGCTCACCCCGCCACATTCCATCCGCGATGCGTTGACGGCGTGGGCCGCCGAACGGGGCATCGATACCGAATAGCAGCCCATCGCCATCGGGCCCCGGCGCGGCGCAACACTGGGGATGCCGGTGCATCGCACGAATTCCGCGCTTGACAGGCAAGCCAGTGCACTGGGATGTAACCGCCTCAAGTGTTAGGGTCGCAGCAGGCAGAATATGAGCGAAGATGACGTAGCAACCGGGGAACCGGAGGTGATGGCGACCGCGGGCGAGCACTTGCGTGCAGAGCGCGAGCGGCAGGGCTTGTCACTCGAGCATCTCACCGGCGAGACACGCATACCGCAGCGCCATCTCGAAGCTCTCGAGGCTGGCGATTACTCCAGCATACCGGGTCGCACCTATGCGATCGGCTTTGCGCGCAGCTATGCCAAGGCTCTCGGACTTGACCAGCGAGAAATCGTGGATCTCGTGCGCGCGGACATGGGGGCCTCCGGACCCAGTGAGCGCTACGCCAAGGCCGATACCCTCGAGCCGGGAGACCCGGCACGCGTCCCCTCGCGTGGTCTGGTGTTCTTCTCGATTGCCGCCATCGCATTACTTCTGGCGGGCGGTTTCATGTTCTATCGCACCTATTTTGCGCCAGGATCGGGGCCGGGCTCGATCCTGACGGCCGAACAGGAGGCCGAGGCTGCCGCGCAGCAGGAAGCGCGGCAAGAAGTTGCAGTCGGCGCAGAAGGGGCGATCGATCCTGCCGGAGAAGTGGTGTTCACCTCGCTTGAGGACGATACCTGGGTCAAATTCTACGATGGCAGTGGAAACCAGCTGATGCAGAAGCAGATGGCGGCCGGCGAAACCTACACCATTCCCGCAGATGCAGAAAATCCGCAGATCTGGACCGGTCGGCCTCACGCCTTCACCATTACCATCGGCGGACAGGACGTTCCCAAGCTGACCGAAAAGGATATGGTGATGAAAGATGTGCCGGGCAGTGCCGAAGCATTGCTGGCCCGCACTGCCGCTCCGCCATCCGAGCCGGCTGCCGAAGCGACTCCGGCAGGCTAGGCATTTCCCCGAATATTCGGCAGCCTACCCTCGACATAATGGCAATCACGGTTAATTTTACTGATGTTTTCGGTCCAGCTGGTGCTCATTCAGCCAGTGTTCGGGGCGAGGCGGGCAGTGGCGCTATGAAGCGACAGAGAGGACGACAAATGAAGTTCCGCCATTCAGGTGCGATCATGGGCGCAACATTGCTGGGTCTGATGGTCCCGTTCGCCCCCGCTGCGGCACAGGACGCGAGTGCCGAAGCCCGGGTGCGCAAACTCGAAGCCGAAGTGCGGGCCCTGCAGCGGCGAGTGTTTCCCGGTGGCGACGGCCGGTTTTTCGAACCGCAGATTGATAATTCTGCGCCGGTGAACACGGTCAGCCAGCAGCCGGCAACATCGACCACGGCGGTCACTGATATTCTCGCCCGGCTTGATGCGATGGAAGATTCCCTCCAGCGGCTGACCGGTCAGGTCGAGCAGAATTCTAACGCGGTCGCACGTCTGACCACGCGATTGACAGCGCTCGACGGGGGCGACACGTCTCGCGTCGGCGCGGCGAATGCCGCCGGAACAACCCCCAGTCCGGAAAATCTGGCGCCGGAACAGAGCGGCGAAGGTGGCGCCGCCGCGCGCTCCCAGGCAGTGGAGATCGCAACCCCCAAGCCCCCGGCCGCACCGGGGCCGAGCGCCGCACGGATCGCCGCAGTCCAGGCTATCACCAAGCCGCAGACCGATGATGCCGCCGATGACGAGTATTCCTATGGCTTCAGGCTGTGGGAAGCCAAGTTTTATCCCGAAGCCCAGCAGCAGCTGGCGCTGTTCGTCGATAAATATCCCAATCATTGGCGTGCAACCTACGGCCGCAACCTGCTCGGGCGGGCCTATCTCGATGCGGGCAATGCGCGCGACGCCGCGCCGTGGTTCCTGCGCAATTACCAGGCCGACCGCAACGCTGCCCGCGCGGCGGACAGCCTGCTCTATCTGGCTGAAGCGATGATCGCGCTTAAGGACACCGACCGCGCGTGTATTGCGCTGGCGGAATTCGGCGAGACCTATCCCGCACTCGCGGCCGGTCGATTGCAGGATCAGTACGAGGCCAATCGCCGCAAGGTGAAATGCAATTGATACGCCGGTCGACCCGAAGCAGGTAAAGCGCTTCCAGGTCGATCTGGCAAAGATCTGGCCGCAATCGGACAATCCGAACAGTTGGCTGGGGCTGGCGGTTTCGGGCGGCCCCGACAGCCTGGCCCTGTTATTGCTGGCGCATTCTGCACTGCCGGGGCGTGTCACGGTGGCTTGTGTCGACCATGGCTTGAGGCCCGAAGCCCCTGCGGAATGCGCTTTCGTCGCGACTATTTGCGCTGGGCTCGCCGTTCCCTGCGCAACGCTGCCCATCAAACTTGGCGAGGGCAATACTCTCGAACAGGCCCGCAAGGCACGCTACGCGGCACTTCGCGATTGGGCCTTGAATCGCGATGTCGATACCATCGCCACCGGCCATCAACTGGATGACCAGGTGGAAACCTTCTTCATGCGGCTGGCGCGTGGAAGCGGTTTGCATGGATTGGCAGGGATCAGGGCGTCGACCTTAGTCGCCGGTCCTGATATTCGCATTCTACGCCCGTTGCTGGGTTTTCGTCGGGCCGAACTGGAGCAAGTGGTTGCCGAGGCGGGAATCGATCCTGTGCGCGATCCCAGCAACGAGAATGTGGCGTTCGACCGGATCCGGATTCGCAGGAAACTGGCCGAATTCGATCTCGTATCGCACGAAGCGATTGCCGCGACGGTTGCCAACCTTGCCGATGCCGAGGACGCGGTGGCCTGGGCATCTCGCAAGAATCAGGAGGAGAACCTTTCGGGCGATCGGACGGAGATGCGTTACCGCTCCGGAGCACCCAAGCTGATTGCGGGGCTTGCCGTAATGCACGCAGTGTCGCAGGTCGGCCGTACCACGACGCTTGGACCGGCGATGGAGGTTGTCGATAGTCTTATGCGGGGCGAACAGGTCAATCTGGCCGGGGTCTTGGCCTCGGTCGAAGGCGAGGAATGGGTGTTTCGTCCCGAGCCACCGCGTCGGGGAGGCTAGGCGGTCACAAGATCGACTGGCCCATATCCAGCGTTTCGCCCTTGGTAATGATCACCTTGTCGCCCTTCTTGGCGACGGCGAACACCTTGGCGGCAAAATCGTCGGGCATGCCGATGCAGCCGTGGCTGGCATAGCCGTTCTGGACGTCCGAACCATGTAGCGCGATGCCGTCATTGGTCAGGAACATCGAATAGGGCATCGGTGCGTTGTCGTACTTCTCGGACACGTTGTGGCGCATCTTGTACTTGATCGGAAAAGTGCCGAGCGGGGTTGGATGATCGTCCGTGCCAAGCAGGACCGCCGAAGCGCCGATTTCATAACCACCCTTGAAGACCGAAATCACGCGGGCATCGAGATCGACCGTCATCACGATCGCGCCGTCGGCCGGTACATTTTCGGTGTTCCAGTGCCATTCGCCATATTTGATCGGCCCGTCGATATCGAGGATGCGCTTGACCGTGAAGGCATCTTCCTTTGCGGGCGTATCAGCCTCTGCCGATGCTGGCTGCAACTGCGCGTCATCTCCGCCCTGCTTTGGGGCAAGCTGTGCGGGATCGACCGGGATCGCTTCTTGCAGCGCGATCTCCTTGGGAGCGCCGTCATCTGACATCATCGTACTCGCCAGCGTGGCGCCGCCGAGGACGAAAACCGTGGCCGCCGCGGCGCCACCAATCCATTTGAGCATCTGGTCCATGCAACCCTGTATGCCCGATCGGCCGCGCATATTCCAACGTGGCGGGGTGTGCGTCCCGCAATCGGACGCCGGTACCGCCTAGAAGTTAACGCGGCCCGTACGCCTTAGCCGTGGGCCCCAAAATGGTTGGCTATGGCGCCAGTAATGCGCAGGGACAGCGAATAGGCTCGTTCGATCGGATCGATGAACTGCCGCCCGATCGCACCATAGCCGGCGCCATCATCGTCGGGCCAGTCGCTCGGTTCGTCGAGCGCGAAATCGCCAAGTTGCGGGAAGCTGGTCGGGAAGGCGCGACGCATCTGTGCCAGCGCGTCCTCGATCCGCAAGGTGAAGACCATCTCGAGCACGTCGTCGCGGCTGATATCGTTGGCCCGGCTGAAACTCGGGAGCGACACGGCACGCAGGAACATGTGCTTGAACAGCGCCAGCCGCAGCGCTTGCAAGACCCCGATGGTGCGCCGGGTGCGTTCCCTTTCGGGCAGGGGCTGTTCGGGTGACAAATGCTCGATCAGGCGGTGGAACTTCAGCGCGTCGACACGCAGGCGCGAGGCCAGTCTGCGGAACACGCCATTGCGGTCGTCCTTGGTCAGGTAATCGGCCAGCGCCTGGCACGCCTCCGATATTCCCTCCTCGGTGCCGCGATAGGTGCGGCTGGCCCAATAGGCACTGTTGAACAACTCGCCATAGGCGGCGACGGTCTTGATACTGGCGAGAGCATTGGCATTGCGCGCCAGCCGCATCATCTGCCGCCCGCGCGGGCTCGATTCGATCAGTTGAGCGAGGTCTTCCTCGTTACCGTCTGCGGCGGCTCCGATACCGGCGACCACATTGACCGGGTAGCCGAGTTGCTGGAGGATTGCATTATGGGGGATGGCCCGGATCTGCCGGAGGCTCATTGAGCGGTCGGCCGAGATATCGCTCTGCCGACGGCTGACCCTGCTGCCGGTCGAGTTCAGCATTCCCAGCCCGAAAGCTGTAATGGCGCGCGAATAGGTCGCGCTTTCGAGATGCTCGCGCTGGTGTGCTCTTATCGCGCGGTAAAAATCCAGGCTGATATCGGTGCGGGTATAGAACGGGTCTGGTTCTTCCGACGCGTGATCGGTCCAGTCGTAATCCGCGATTTGCTCGAGCGTCGCCAGGGCGAGTTCGGGTGTCTCGAAAAACTGGTAGCCGTCACCGCCCTGGAAACTGGCTTCGGGTTCGAGGCGGATGTTGCCGGCGGCAAAGCGTCGCCGCGCCCAGGGAGAGAGCGGCCATTCTAGCCGGTCCCGAAAACTCGCCGGATGTGCGCCGCGGCCCATGCTCTCGCCGTGGGTGTTGAAGATCAGCGCTGCCACGTCTGTCAGTGCATTGGCACGCATGGCATCAGCCATCCTGCCTTGCAGCCGCTCGATGGCGAGGCTGGCCGGCAATTGCCCGACAAAACGCCCGGCATCGGAGAAGCCGGTCTGGATACAGATGCGCCCGCGTTTCTTCGCATAGGCACGGTATTCGTCTTCCTGCAGCAAGGCATCGAGGAAACGACCCCCGTGCTCGAGCGCCGCTTCGGTCTCGAACAGCGGTGACACGTCGACCCGGTCCTCGATCCCGAACAGTCGGGCGAAATAGAGCGCGGCCATGACGGTGGACGGCTGTTCGCATTCTGCCACCAGCATCCGGATCGGCGCATCGGCGTCGATATGGTGCAGGATCTGCGCCATGGCGAGGAATTGGCGGATGGCAGTGCTGGCCTCGATCGCCAGCGCACCGAAATTGGCGCGTTTCGGATCGATCTCGGCAACCATCTTGCGCAGAACGGCGAGCGCACCACGGCTGCCGATATCGAGCATCTCGCCGCCATCGATCCGGCGACGGATGGCGTTGTGCAATTGCTTGGCGTTCACCCGGAAATGGATCCAGCCCATGCCCAGCCCGTCAGCACGCATTGCAGCGGCCAGCGACAACAGCTCTACAGCCCTCGCCTCGGGCGCGGATTGCGCTTCTTCTTCAAGTGCTGCGATGAAGGGCGTAAGGCTGAGGAGCTTGTGCTCGTGATCGTCGGTCAGCCGGTTGGCGGCATCGCTCAGGTCGACCGGGTCGGTAAGGTCCTGAGCAAAATCCTCGGCCCGCGCCTCGGCATAGGCCAGCGCGGGATGCAGTTTCGCCAGCAGCTTGTGCCCGCTGTCAATCCGCTCGAGACGCGCGACGTACCGCCGCAAGCGCTGGGCCTTTTCAGCGAGGCGGAAACCGATCGAATCGTACCACTTGATGTCGGTCCGTCCGTCCATGTCGTAACCGACCCAGGTGGCAAACCGGAACGGCAGCGGCTTGAGATCGCGCCAGCGGTCGGGCCACTGCACTGAAGCAGCGGACAGCAGGCGCGCCACGATGGTGTCGCGGGCATCCTGGGCATGACCAATGGCGCGCATGGCACGAGAATGTTCATAGGCGAGGGTGACTTCCGGCCGATCCTCGGTGGCGGTGCAGGCGGCATTGCTGACACTGCCGTCGCCGGTGATGGCATCCGCCAGCGAACTGGCCTGGTCGGGCGTCAACAGGAAGGTCGGGTGGGCGGTAAACACCGCATGCAGGCGGGGGTGTTCCCAATGTTCGCGGAAGGCACCGAAGTCTGTGAATTGCGGCCCAAGACGCGCTTCTTCGGTCCGCGGTAGGTCGAGCAGACGGCGGGTGCGTCCGGCGCGATCCTCGAGCGCAGTGGTCTCCAGCTCACAGATCATGCCCTCGATCGTGTCGAGCGACAGCTCACCCGCCTCGAGTTTGCGCGACAGGTCGAGCGAGAGCTGGAAAACCGGGTTGAACAGCGGTGTCTCGGCAGTGCGGGCATGCATTTCCTGAAGCCGTTCGCGAAGGTCTGCGACGCTCTTCATGCGCCCAGCTCCGCGGCGGCCAGCGCGGATGCCCGGATGGCGGCGAAATCCTCAGGCTTGCGCGGTGCAACCCAGCTGCCGCCGACGCAAAGTACCGGATCGAAGGCGAGCCATTCGGGTGCGGTGGCTTCGGTGATGCCGCCCGTGGGGCAGAAGCGGCACTGGCCGAAGGGAGCGGCAAGGGCCTTGAGAGCGGGCAGGCCGCCTGCCGCCATGGCCGGGAAGAACTTGAAATGTGTGAGGCCCAGGTCCAGCCCGCGCATTATGTCGCCGGCATTGGCGATGCCCGGCAGAAAGGGCACGTTTTCGCGGGCGGCTGCGCGGCCAAGCGTTTCGGTGAGGCCCGGGGAGACAATAAACTCGCTTCCCGCCTCAAGCGCGGCGGCAAGATCCTGTTGGTTGGTCACGGTTCCCGCGCCCACGATGGCGCCGTCGACTTTCTTCATCGCCCGGATTGCGTCGAGCGCGACTGGTGTCCGCAAGGTCACCTCGAGCACCCGCAGTCCGCCTTCGACCAGCGCTTTGGCCAACGGGACGGCATCTTCGAGGTTATCGATAACGATGACCGGAATGACCGGGGCTGTGCGCATGATGGTTTCGATATTGCTCAAGAAAGGTGCTCCCTTGCAAAGGCGGCCGCTGCGCCGAACAGGCCCGGTTGGGGGTGGACGATCAGCTTGACCGGCAGGCTTGCCATCATACCGGCGAACCGGCCCTTGGCACAGAAGCGGTCGGCGAAGCCGGAGGCGATGATCGTATCTCGAATGCGATAGCCGAGCCCCCCGGCGATGACGACGCCGCTGGCCCCCTGAACCAGCGCGATGTCGCCAGCTACACTGCCAAGCGCCAGGCAAAAGCGATCGACCGCTGCAGCGGCAAGACTGTCTTTGCCGCTTGTCCCTCGGGTCCAGATTTCGATATCGTCGAGTTCCTGTACCGCACGGCCCTCCATGGCAGCCAGCGTCTCGTAGATGTCGACAATGGCCGGGCCGGAAATTACGCGCTCGTCCGAAACGCGGTTGTGGCGCTTGCGCAGGCGGGCAAGAATTGCGTCCTCGATCTGGTCGAGCGGGGCGAAATCGCCGTGCCCGCCCTCAGTCGCCTGGACCCGATAGCCGCCGCTCCCATCGCGCCAGAAATGCGCGACGCCAAGGCCAGTGCCAGGGCCGAGCACGCTGATCGTACCACTTGCCGGCAGGTCGATGTCTGGCCCGGCAAGGTGAACAAACTCCTCGACCTGCGCGCGCGCTGCGGCATGGGCGACGGCCTCGAAATCGTTGACGATCGTATAGCGCTTGCAGCCCAGCTTCTCGCCGATCAGCGCAGGCCGCACGATCCAGGGATTGTTGGTGAAGCGGATGACATCTTTCTTGACCGGCCCGGCCACGGCCATGCTCACTGCATCGGGCACGGTCCCGCCCATGCGTTCGCGAAAATTCTCCCACGCGGTCTGGAAGCTGGCGTGGTCTTCGGTGTGCAGCGTTTCCGGCTTTGCCATAGTGATCACCCCGTCATTGGTGACGCTTGCGATAGCAAAGCGGGCATGGGTGCCCCCGATATCGACAACGACGAGTTCGGTCACTCCGCCCACCTCACAGCCCTGATGCCGACAGCATCGGACTGGCTCCTTGTTCGGCTCCGTCGGCATGAAGGCGGAACATGGCAAACATCTCGCGTCCGACACCCCATGCAGCGCGCGGATCAGGTGCTGGATCGCGGGCATCGAGATCGGCGCTGGTCGAGAGCGAACCGGTGGTCGCGCAAAGCTTTATGACGTCGCCGTCGCGTAGCCGCGCCAGAGGTCCGCCGCCCAGTGCTTCCGGCGTGCAATGGATCGCCGCCGGGACCTTGCCGCTGGCACCCGACATGCGCCCATCGGTGACGAGCGCGACCCGGTAACCGCGATCCTGCAGAACGCCGAGCGGCGGTGTCAATTTGTGGAGTTCGGGCATGCCGTTGGCGCGCGGGCCCTGGAACCGTACGACAACGATCACGTCGCGGTCGAGTTCGCCCTTGCGAAAGGCCTCCGCGACCGAAGGCTGATCTTCGAATACCCGGCACGGTGCCTCGATGGTCCAGCGTTCCTCATCGACTGCGCTGGTCTTGAAGCAGGCGCGGCCAAGATTGCCCTCGACCAGCCGCATACCGCCGTCCCTGGCGAAGGGTGTGGCGACAGGCCGCAACATCGTGTCATCACCGCTGGCGCCGATGTCGCGATAGGCCAATGCGTCGTCATCAAGGCCCGGTTCGCGAGCATAGTCCGACAGATCCCCATCCCACACCGTCGCAATATCGCGATGGGCAAGGCCAGCCTCGAGCAATTCTCCGATGACGTAGCCCATGCCACCGGCATCGTGGAAGTGGTTCACATCGCCCGATCCGTTGGGGTACACACGCGCCACCAGCGGCACCACGCTCGACAGTTCGGACAGGTCGGTCCAGTCGAACACGATCCCGGCCGCCCGCGCCATCGCGGGAATGTGGATCGCGTGATTGGTCGAGCCGCCAGTTGCCAACAGGCCCACTGCGGCATTGATGATTGCCTTTTCGTCGACGCACCGCGCCAGGCTACGTTCTTTCGAGCCGGTCAGCGCAGCCAGTCGGTGCACGGCGGCACGGTCAAGCGCCTGCCGCAATTTGGTTCCTGGCTGAACGAACGCCGCGCCGGGAATGTGCAGCCCCATCATCTCCATCATCATCTGGTTGGAGTTGGCGGTGCCGTAGAATGTGCAGGTGCCCGGCGAGTGATAGCTGCCCATTTCGCTGGCCAGCAACTCCTCGCGGCCAACCTTGCCCTCGGCATAGAGTTGGCGGACGCGCTGCTTTTCCTTGTTGGCGACCCCACTGGGCATCGGGCCAGAGGGGACGAACAGGCACGGCAGGTTGCCAAAACGCAGTGCGCCCATCAGCAGGCCCGGCACGATCTTGTCGCAAATGCCGAGGCAGGCGATGCTGTCATACATCGCATGGCTGAGCGCGACGCCGGTGGCGAGCGCGATGGTGTCGCGGCTGAACAGCGACAGCTCCATGCCGTCCTCGCCTTGGGTCACCCCGTCGCACATCGCCGGTGTGCCGCCGGCAACTTGTGCCGTAGCCCCCACTTCGCGGGCGTAAATTTTCATCCGCTCGGGATAGCGGCCATAGGGCTGATGGGCCGACAGCATATCGTTATAGGCCGATACGATGCCGATATTGTGCGCGCCGCCAGCCTTCATGGTGTCCTGGTCATCGGTCGCACCGGCGTAGGCATGGGCGAGGTTGGAACAGCTCACCGCCTCGCGGTCGGGCGCACGCTCGGCTTCGCGGTCCATCAGGTCGAGATAGGCGCTCCGACCTGGTCTTGAGCGTTCGATCACCCGCTGGGTGACGCGGTGGACTGTATCGTGAAGCTTACTCATCGTGCCAGCTCACTCCGTCGCGTTCGGCCAGGGCTATGGCGGCGCTGGGGCCCCACGTCCCGGCCCCATAGGTCTTCGGCGTCTGGTCGCTGGCTTCCCAATTGGCGCGGATGGCATCGACCCATTCCCACTGCGCCTCGACCTCGTCGCGCCGGACGAACAGCGTCTGGTCGCCTTCGATCAAATCAAGCAACAGCCGCTCGTATGCAATGCGGCGGATTTTGCCACTGAAGGCATCGGGCATGGCGATATTGAGTGGCACCTGTCGCAAGCGAATGCCGTCGCGGCCGAGCCCGGGGACCTTGGCCATGACATTGAGCGTCACATTCTCGTCGGGCTGAATGCCAATGACCAACCGGTTGGGCTGGGTCTTGGCACCCTTGGAACCAAAGATCGAATGCGGGATGCAGCGGAACTGGATGACGATCTCGGTCACACGTTCGGGCAGCCGCTTCCCGGTGCGTAGGTAGAAGGGCACGCCTTTCCAACGCCAATTGTCGACATGTGCCTTGATCGCAGCGAAGGTCTCGGTGGTGCTGCTTTTGCCGAGTTCCTCGTCATAGCCGGGTACCGATTGGCCGTCGATTGCGCCACTTCGGTATTGGCCGGTTACTGTCTCGCCCGTTTCCACCCGGCGCAGCGCGCGGAGCACCTTGACCTTCTCGTCACGAATGGCGGTGGCATCGAAATCGGTCGGCGGTTCCATACAGACCAGCGCGAGCAATTGCAGCATGTGGTTCTGGACCATGTCGCGGAGGGCACCGGCATCGTCATAAAAAGCGACGCGGCCTTCCAACCCGACGGTTTCGGCAACTGTGATCTGGACGTGCTCGATATATGTGGCGTTCCAGATCGGCTCGAACAGGATGTTGGCAAATCTCAGCGCAAGCAGGTTCTGGACCGTCTCCTTGCCGAGGTAGTGGTCGATCCGGAAAGTACGGTCCTCGCTGAAGGCCGCGGCCACCGCGTCGTTGATCTCGCAACTTGTCTCGAGCGAGGTTCCGAGCGGCTTTTCCAGCCCGATCCGTACATTCTCGCCCGCCAGATCGGCATGTTGCAGGCCTGCGATGGTCGGCTCGAACAGGCTCGGCGCGGTTGAGAGGAAGATGGCGAGGCCGCGTTCGGGCTGGCCGACCTTGGCAGCGAGCGCCTCGTATCCCCCAAGCGTGGTGGCATCGAGCGGCTGGTAGCTCAGGCGGTTGAGGAATCGCGCCATGCCGGTGCGACGATCGGCCGGCATGTATTTTTCCAGCGCCTCGCGGGCGAAATTGCGGAAGGCGTTGTCGTCTAGGTCCGAGCGCGCGGTGCCGACGATGCAGACGTCATCGGCGATCAGCTCGTCGGCGTGGAGCGCGGCAAGCGAGGGCAGAAGCATCCGCTGCGCCAGGTCGCCTGTGGCGCCGAACAACAACAGGCGGTCCGCAGAAAAGCTCATGATAGGGGCGTCTCCTCCGCTCTTTGGATGCTCGTGCTATCAGCGCAAGCGCACAAGGGCCAGAGCCGCGCATAGCTATTCAGTATGTTAGCGCCCGCATCAGATGCGCTCGACCATCACTTCATGCCCGGCAAAATCAACCTGGCCGAAACTGGTCAGGAAGCTGACGTCTGCCGCGTCCCGGCCGACACCGATGACAGCCGTTTCATGCGGTTTCGACATGCCCGTAGGATCGACCAGCACCCAGCTGTCGCCGAGAAAAACCTCGGCCACGGCGTGAAAATCCTGTGGTTCGACATCGGGCGCGTAGCAACTTGCGTAGCGGGCTGGGATGCCGGCGGCGCGGGTCAGCGCGATCATCACATGGGCGTAGTCGCGGCACACTCCTCTGCGTGCTACGAAACTGTCTCGCGCCGTTGTGTGCGGTCCGCTTGCACCGGGTACATAGCTCAGGTGTTCGGCAATCCAGTCGCGGATGGCGGCAATCTTCGCGCCGCCCGTCAGCTTCGGGAATTCGTCGTCGACAAAAGACTGGAACTGCTCGCCGGCACAATAACGGCTGTCGAACAGATACTGGGTCGCGTGTGCCGGCAGATCCGGCTTATGGACCTGCGCTAATGTCTCGAGTTCGGGCGAGGCGCGTCCGATCTCGACCCTGGCGCGGTAGGTGATGTCGACCTCCCCCTGCGCGGTGATCCAGAACCGCTCGCCGACATCGTCCTGCGCCGCGACCCTTTGCACTTCGATTGAGGCGGGCAGGGTGGTCACACCCGATTCGATCGTTTGCAATTTTGTTGGAGCAGCTTCGCACTGCAGGAGGCAATCGACCGGATTTTTTGCGGTGAATGCCAGATGAGATTCGATTGAAAGCGCCATGTTATGTCTAACCGGACTGTTCGATCACGGTTCCCCTCAAAAAGTCAGTCTCCAGCCAGATGCAGTGCGATCTCGCGGCGATGCGGCCTGGCGCGGTGTTCGGCGAGGAACAGGCCCTGCCATGTACCGAGCATCATCTGGCCAGCAGAGACTGGCACTGCCAGCGATACACCCGTCAGGGCCGATTTGAGATGCGCGGGCATATCGTCCGGTCCCTCATCATCGTGTTCGTAATGCGCCCCCTGCGGCGCGAGGCGGTCGAGCCACCGGAGAGTGTCGCGCTGGACAGCGGTGGAGGCGTTCTCGGTGATGATCAGCGACGCCGATGTATGGCGACACAGAAGGGTCAGCAGACCGGCCTTGATCTGCGTTTTTCCCAACCAGTCGGCAACATCTCGCGTCACATCATGCAGGCCGGGACCGTTGGTCGATACTTCGATGACGTGAGTATGGTGCGGCATGACGCGTGCCTCAGCCGATGGCCCCGAACAGGTCATGTGCGTCGGCATCCTCGACCTGCACCTGCACGATGTCGCCCGAAGCTAGTGTCTCCGGCACATTGCGCAGGTAGACTGCGCCATCGATCTCGGGCGCGTCGGCCTGGCTGCGGCCAGTGGCTCCGATATCACCGTCTTCATCGGCCTCGCCGACATCGTCGATGATGACGGGCAGGGTCTTTCCGATCTTTGCCTGGAGCTTTTCCGCGCTGATCCGCTCGGTCAGTTCCATCACGCGGGCGTAGCGTTCTTCCTTCACCTCTTCGGGTACGGGATCGGGCAGGGCGTTGGCGGCGGCCCCTTCGACCGGCTCAAAGCGGAACGCGCCGACCCGGTCGAGCTGCGCCTGTTCGAGCCATTCGAGCAGATAAGCAAAATCTTCTTCCGTCTCGCCGGGAAAGCCTACGACGAAGCTCGACCGTACCGCGATTTCGGGACATATCTCGCGCCAGCCCTTCAGCCGTTCGAGTACCTTGGCCTCGTTGGCGGGGCGACGCATCGCCTTGAGCACTTTCGGGCTGGCGTGCTGAAACGGGATATCGAGATAGGGTGTCAGCAGTCCCTCGGCCATCAGCGGAATGACCGCGTCGACATGGGGGTAGGGATAGACATAGTGCAGCCGGACCCAGGGCGGCACGCCTTCGCTGGTGCGCAACTGTCCGAGTTCGCGGGCGAGATCGGTCATGTGGGCACGTACGGGATGCCCCTTCCAGTCACGTTCCTCGTGGCGGGTGTCGACGCCATAGGCCGAGGTATCCTGGCTGATGACCAGCAATTCCTTGGTCCCGGCAGCGACCAGTTTCTCAGCCTCGCGCAGCACTGCATCTACCCGCCGGCTGGCCAGTTTGCCGCGCAGGTCAGGGATAATGCAGAAGGCGCAGGAGTGATTGCAGCCTTCGGAAATCTTCAGATAGCTGTAGTGCCGCGGGGTCAGCTTCACATCGGGCTGGGGGATCAGGTCGATAAACGGGCCCTGGCTTGGCGGAGCGTGCTCATGGACTGCTTCGACGACCTGCTCGTATTGATGCGCGCCAGTCACTGCCAGTACTTGCGGGTGCGCGGCGCGGATGGCGTCGGCCTCCTCGCCCATGCAACCGGTCACGATCACGCGGCCGTTCTCGGCAATCGCTTCGCCGATGGCGGCCAGGCTTTCTTCCTTGGCACTGTCGAGGAAGCCGCAGGTGTTCACCAGCACCACGTCAGCCCCGGCATAGTCGGGGCTCATGGCATAGCCATCGGCGCGCAGCCGGGTGAGGATGCGTTCCGAATCGACCAGGGCCTTGGGACAGCCGAGGCTGACCATCCCGACTTTCTTCTGGTCAGGCAGAGTTGTTGAAACTGTCATAGATGGGGCGGCCCTCTACACCTGATAGGCCGTTTGCGCTATCCCCCTTCGAGGGAGCGCATTTGAGGGGGTAAACAGATGTTCGATGTCAATTGGCTTGCGGTGGTCCTGGCAGCGCTGGCTGGCTTTGTGGTCGGCGGTATCTGGTACGGGCCGATCATGGGCAAGAAATGGATGGGCGCCGTCGGGCTGACCGAGGAACAGATCAAGCAGGGCAATATGGCGCTGATCTATGGCGGTGCATTCGCCTTCTCGCTGCTGGCCAGCTGGACGCTGGCACACACTTTCGGTTCCTATGCCGAGGCGGGTGCCGATCTTTCGATCTTTGCCAAGGTAATGACCGCATTTGGCGTGGCACTTGGATTTATCGTGCCCGCACTCGGGACCAATTATCTGTTCTCGCAGAAATCAAAGACATTGTTCTTTATCGATGCGAGCTATTGGCTGCTGTTCTACATCGCCATGGGGCTGGTCCACGCTTTCATGCCCTAGCGGTGATTTGGCGCAGTTGTTTCAATGTGATAGCCTCGCAAAATCGCTTGCCAGCGCATTATGTGCTGGTTCAGCATGGCCGGAGGATACACCGTGATCATAGTAACCGTCGCCCTGTCGATCATGCTCCAGCAGGCGACTGCGCCCTCGGACCTGCCGCCAACACCCCCGGCGGTATCCGAGGCGGTGCCGTCCGATCTGAAACGTATTTTTGTGGCCGATTCATCGGAGGCTTTGCGCGTTGAGGTGGAGCATCCTCTGCAACAGATCTGTATCCGCAAGCCTGTCCTCGGCAGCCGCGTGAAAGCGCAGACAGTGTGCCAGGACCAGACCTCGTGGAAGGCCTATCAGTTGGCGCGCGATGCCGATGCCGACGAATGGGCTAATGTAGCCAAGGGCATTAACATAGAATAGCAGCCGGTCAGCCCGCACAGAGCGCGTTTCTAGTCATCCTCGCCATCCGGAGTGGGGATGATTTCCACCACCACATCGCCTTCCTGCAAGGCGTCGCAGGCTGGCTCCCAATATCCATAGGCCACCCCGTCACGATAGATGCGCAGACCGATGCCGCGCCCGCAACTGTCCTTGAGAGGCTGCCCAACTTCGCCTGCCGCGACGGTGCGCTCGACCAATTGCACCCGGCCCGAAACGCTGGCGAGATCGGCCATGTAGTCGGCGATATGCGCGCCCTTGGCGCTGCCTGCGAGCAACAGTCCGGTGAAACGCACCGGGTTGATGACATTGTCGGCCCCGGCCTGCTTGGCGAGAAACTCATTGTCGTCGGCGCGCACCACCACGCTGATCGGTACGTTGGGAGCCAAGTGGCGCACAGTCAGTACGATCAGGATCGAGGTGTCGTCGCGCCCGGCCGAAACCAGCACGTTTGACGCCTTGCTGATACGCACCGCCTCCAGCGTGTCGTCGCGAGTGGCGTCGGCTACCATCACGTTGCAGCCAAGCTTTTCGGCAGCCCGGGCCCGTTCCTCGCCCGGGTCGATGACCACGATGCAGCTGGGATCGGTGCCGCGCTCGATCAACTCCTCTACCGCTTCCGAGCCCGAGACCCCGAAGCCGAGAACCACGATGTGTTCTGAAAGCTGTTCCTGGATACGGGCCATGCGCCAATTCTCCCAACTGCGCTTGATGATGAAATTATACGCTGTGCCAACGAAGATGAAGAACACGGCGAAACGGATTGGCGTGACGATGATCGCTTCGACCATGCGCGCCCGGTCGGTAATCGGCGCAATGTCCCCGAAACCGGTCGTCGTGATCGAGATCATGGTGAAGTAGAAGACGTCGGTAAAGCTGACCTCGCCGTCGAGATTGTCGACCAGGCCGCCGCGGTCCCACCAGTGGATCAAGACAACGACAAAAATCAGGAACAGCGCAAGGCCGAGACGGATGCCCAGATCTCCCCACACGGGCAGGCGGACAGCGCGGCGAAGCGGTTTGAATCGCGACCTACGGACTCGGCGTTTCGCACTACCCGTTTCGAATTTATCGAGTTGCTCGCTCATCGGCTCCGAATGCAATGCTTGCGCAAGATGATGCGCCTGTCAGCGCTAGCCTATCTGGCACGGGGCGGCAATTTGCTTGCCGGGTCTATATCCTCGCCATCCTTGCGAATTTCGAAATGCAGTTCGGGGCGGGTTGCCTTGCCGGCATCCCCGGCCAGGCCAATCCGCTCGCCCGCCTTTACGACGTCGCCCTTTTTCACGGTGATACGAGAGAGGTGGCCATAGGACGTCTGCCAGCCATTTCCATGATCGATCAGCACTTGCCGTCCGAAGCGGGTCGGCTCCTCGGAAGCGAATACGACGGTGCCGCTGGCCGAGGCGCGGACCATGTCCCCGATTGCCGCCTCGATATCAATGCCGTCATGACCACCGCCATCTGCGCGCTTGCTGAAGCCGTATAGCACGCGGCCATCATGCGGCCGGCGGAAATAGGGCTGAGCCGGAACCGAGCGGCGTGCGATGCGGCGCGGTTCGAACATGGCGGGGATGATGAGTGTCTGGCCGACCTTCACGGTACCCTTGTCATCGAGCCCGTTGGCGATAGCGATGTTCTCGAACGGCACGCCGTATTTCAATGCGATGGCAAAGCCGGTCTCGCCCGCCTTGACCGTGTGGTTGCGCTGACGCGGG
>SHLU01000129.1 GCA_004282995.1 Sphingomonadaceae bacterium | reverse complement strand
GTGTAGCCGACGTGCTGCAGCGAATAGAGCGTGCCCATGGCGACATGCTTGATGCCATCTTCATTTCCAGTGACGATCACGCCGCCGACCTTGCCGTAGAAGATGTACTGCCCCTTGTCGTTGGTTTCGGCAGAGTGAGCATAGAGTTTCTCGATCAGTGCCTGGCAGACTGAGCTTTTTTCGCCCAGCCAGATTGGCGTTCCAACGACCAGTATGTCGGCATCGCGGATGCGCGGCCATAGTTCCGGCCAGTCGTCGCGCTCGAAACCGTGTTCGGTCATATCGGGATAGACACCGGGCGCGATTGTGTGATCGACGAGCCGGATCTGTTCGAGAGATACGCCGTTGCGAGCCAAAATGGCTTCGACAATTCCGAGCAGTTTGTCCGTATGCGAACCCTGCGGGGACGGTTTCAGGGTGCAGTTGACCACGACCGCCTTCAGATCGCTGAAATCGGTTGTATTCTCGCTGCAGAGTCGTTCTTGAGTAGCGTCAAGCATGGGGCCGCCTTCAGAGATTTTCGGGGAATGTTCGGAATCAATGCGCGAAATCGGCATATGGGCCCGAAGTGATGTTGCGGGGTGCGACACGGGTCGGTAAGGGCGCGTGCATTCGTATGCACGCAACAACGAACAACAGGACCGGATCACCGATGACTTTCGACGAAATGACCGACAAGATTGCCAATGCTGACGGCTTCATTGCCGCGCTGGATCAGTCGGGTGGTTCGACGCCCAAGGCACTGCAAGGCTATGGCGTTGGAGACAGCGAGTGGTCGGGCGACGATGAAATGTTCGCCATGATCCATGACATGCGCTGCCGCATCGTCGAAAGTCCTGCCTTCAACGGCGACAAGATCATCGGCGCCATCCTGTTTGAAAAGACCATGGAGGGTTGCAACCCGGACGGAATGCCAATTCCAGAGCGGTTGCGTTCCAAGGGCGTGGTGCCTTTCCTGAAGGTTGACAAGGGCATGCACGACGAGGCCGATGGCGTGCAGTTGATGAAGGATATGCCCGAGCTCGATGCGACATGCGCACGGGCGAGGGAACTAGGTGTTTTCGGAACCAAGATGCGTTCTGTCATTCATGAAGCGAACGAAAAAGGCGTGGCCCGGAACGTCGCGCAGCAGATGGATTTCGGGCTGCAGATTCTCGGCAACGGCCTCGTACCGATCCTCGAACCCGAAGTAAGCCTCAAGAGCGGTTCACGCGCCTCCGCCGAAAAAATGTTGCTGGGGAATGCGCTCGAACAGCTGGAGCGGGTTCCTGATGGCAAGAAGGTCATCTGGAAGTTGACGATCCCGATCGAGGCCAACCTTTACCGGCCCTTGATCGAACACCCCAAGGTCTTGCGCGTGGTGGCCCTTTCGGGCGGATATTCGACCGACGAAGCCTGCCAGGAATTGGCCGAGAACAAGGGCATGATTGCCAGCTTCAGCCGCGGATTGTTGCAAGACCTGCGCAAGAGCCAGAGCGATGCCGAGTTCGATGCTGTGCTCGGCAAGGCAATCGACCGCATCTGTGCTGCTTCGATGGCGGGCTGAAGCCGCGTTACCGGACGAACGGGCGATATCCAAGCTTGAGGCGATAGTTTTCCAGCCGGATAGCCCCGTTCGGATTGGGGGGCGTACCAGCTGACATCAGGAAAAGTTCGCCCGGCCCGACCTGGACCGGTCGATCCCAATCGAGCACGATTTCACGCTCCTGACCGCGATACGAGACGATTGCGGCGACCCTCAGCGTATCGTTGCGAAAGCAGAATTCCGGGCCTGTGCAACGCGAATCCTTGATGATACCGAAAGCGATCACGCTGACCTCGTCGGTTATGTGCACCCGACGAAAAATGGGGACATTGTCGACTGTGGCAAGCGCCTGAGGGGCACCTGCGAGGGCGCTTGCGAGGAACAAAGCGAACGACATGGCATGACTCCTTCAAGCCATCATGTGCTCAAAAGCAATTCACCGCATCACGGCTGTTCGCATTGTCCCAGTGACAGACAACGTTGCCATGTCTGTCACTGGACTCTCAGCGGCCCTCGTAGACGAAGCGGTATTGGCCTGGCTGAATCTCGTCCTGCGTAGTTTTCTCGGGCGAGGACGCGGTCAGCTTTACGACATGACCGTGTGTTCCGTATGTTTCCCCGAGCGTGATATTCGCCGTGCTGCGCCATCCGCTTCCGTCGATCCGTGTTTCGACGATCAAACGACCTTCCCAGACACACCGTGCGTTCACGGGGCATCGGCTGTCCTCTACAATCCGCCGAGGAGTGACCACCACGGACCCGGCATGGACGGGTTGGCCCAAGGCCACCGGCGTAAGTTCGCTGCGGGGCGTGCCTTCGACATTGGGGGCATCGGGAACAACCGCACAGCCGGCAAGGGCAAGCGGGATCAGGGGCGCGGCGGCAATAAGGCGAATGCTTCGAATCATAGTTCCCCGAATTAGCGCGTCGGTAGATTGCGGCAATCTGAATATCGACGCGAGGTTCGTTTGGCACTACGAAGCGCGCCGATGACAGATTGCCAACTCTATCTCATATCTCCGCCCGATGTAGGCGGCGCCTTCCCCGACCGTCTCGTCCGTGCGCTCGATGCCGGGCCGGGCCTTGCCACTGCTTTTCAATTCAGGGTCAAGAATCTCGATCAGCACGAGGCTGCCAAGCTCGCTGCGCCGCTACAGGCCATCTGTGCAGAACGCGAGGTCGGCTTCATCGTGAATGACGACATCGCGCTTGCAGACCGGCTCAAGGCCGATGGCGTTCATCTGGGTCAGGATGACGGAACGGTCGCCGATGCGCGCGAGCGGCTTGGCCGTGAGGCCCAGATCGGTGTCACCTGCCATGCCTCGCGTCACCTTGCGATGGCTGCCGGTGAAGCGGGCGCAGATTACGTCGCCTTCGGAGCCTTCTTCGACTCATCGACCAAGGATACGAAGCACCGGGCGGGTCTGGACCTGCTCGAATGGTGGGCGCCACTTTTCGAGCTTCCCTGTGTGGCCATCGGCGGGATCACGCCGGAAAACTGCACGCCACTGGTCGAAGCCGGGGCCGACTTCCTCGCAGTCTCGGGATCGGTCTGGGGCGGTGACGAAGTGGAAGCGATCAAGAAATTCGCCCAAGTCTTGCGATAAGTGCTAGGGGCAATTCATGAAATTCTTTGATCGCCTGCTGACCATTGTCATTACCGCCACACTGACTTCGATGGTCTGGATCGTCGCCGGGGGCAGCCTGATGGACATGGCGTCCAGCGACAGTCAGCGCGATACAGTCCGGCCGGCAGACGCCGCACCCAGTCCCGAGCCTGAACCGGCAACCAGCGAAATCCCGGCAACACTAGCCGAAATGCCAACCGAAGTCGCCAGGGCGCTCGATACCGATACCGCCTCGCAGCCAACCGGAGAAGATTCGGCAAACCTCATCATTCCGGTCCTGAATGTGAGAGCTGACGATTTGACAGATACTTTCATATCCTCGCGTGACAGCAGTTCGCGCCTGCATGAAGCGATCGATATCATGGCGCCCGAAGGTACTACGGTGCGGGCAGCCGCTCCGGGGACCATTGAGAAGCTTTTTCAGTCAGGTGCTGGGGGAATGACCATCTATGTTCGCTCACCGGACCGGCGAACAATTCATTACTATGCGCATATGTCCGAATATGCAGAGGGGCTGCGCGAAGGTCAGCGTGTGCGGCGCGGGCAGCGTCTCGGTTCTGTCGGCAGCACCGGAAATGCCAGCGCGGAAGCACCGCATCTGCATTTCGCTATACTGCGTACAACGACAGACGCGGAGTGGTGGGAGCCGGCCAATGCGATCAATCCCTATCCGCTGCTGATTGGCAAAAAGCGCTAGAGCTTACTGCAATGGACCGGTGCGCACACAGCGCATTCGCCCAAGCGAACCGTCAGGGTTCAGGGTGCGCAGCATGGTCGTCCCGACCCGTCTGTATCGCTCGTCCTTCATCGGCCCGCGGGTAAAAACGAGATCATCACCCGAGAGGAGGTAGGTCCCCGATCCTTCTGCGCTGAGATAGCGCGAGGCATTCTTGATCGAGAACCTCTTGTCTTCGACGGGTATCCACGGTGAGCCACCGGCATCCCCGGGTAATGAGCATTCGTAGCGACCGACCGGCAGGGTGCTGAGCGGTCCGGCGCCATGCGCAGCCAGCGGCGCCATCAGCGCACCGAGGCCAATCGCCAGGATGATTGCAGAGTGTTTCACGGTCATGCCCCTACCATGGCAGGCCGGTTAGCTCCACCGACCTTGCCCGGACCTGACTGGCGAGCTAAAGGCCCCTGCGAAGACAGGCTTCCGGGTGGGCCACTCTATTGCGGTGACCTGGCGCCAACCATAAACGATATCAACCTGCAGGGCTCTTTCGACATGAAAATCAGCGGCGTGGACATCCGTCCCGGCAATATCCTCGAATACGAAGGCGGCATCTGGAAGGTCGCCAAGATCCAGCACACGCAGCCCGGTAAAGGCGGGGCCTACATGCAGGTCGAGATGAAGAACCTGCAGGATGGCCGCAAGACCAATGTCCGTTTCCGCAGCGCCGATACGGTCGAGAAAGTGCGGCTCGACACCAAGGAATTCCAGTTCCTTTACGAGGATGGCGACATGCTGGTTTTCATGGACCAGGAAACCTACGAGCAAATCACGCTTCCGTCTGATCTTCTCGGCGATGCGCGCCCGTTTCTCCAGGATGGGATGCAGGTGCAGCTCGAGCTGTGGGAAGAAAAGCCTATCAGCGTGCAGTTGCCGTCGCAGATCGAGGCCGACATCGTCGAGGCGGACGCCGTGGTGAAGGGCCAGACCGCATCGTCCAGTTACAAGCCCGCGGTGCTGGATAACGGCGTGCGCATCATGGTGCCCCCGCACATCGAAAGCGGTACGCGCATTGTGGTGGACGTCTATGAACAGAGCTATGTCGGCAAGGCCGGCTAATCCACTCCGAGCAGTAAGAGCGCGCCATGGCTGACATACATCCCAAGCTTACCCATGTAGATCTCGATCGGAGTTTCATTCTCGGCGTAATCTACGATGACAAGTCGCTAACGCTCGAAATGGAGTTTCGGCTCGAGTCCGGACATCCGGATTTTGCCGAGCCGGAAGAGGGTGAGGACGGATGTTTCAAACAGGGGTTCGTGCGCTTCTCCGACCTTGAAGACCTGCGCCTTCGGAAGACCAAGGTGGAAGAAGGCAAAGAGCAGGATTTCAGCGAGATTTTCTCCGCTACAATCGCCGAAGATTATGCGCATGTAGACAGCGGTTGGGGTGAAATCGAACTGACTGCCGGCTCAATCCGCGTAGCCTTCGACTAGAACAGAAAGAATAATTGGTATGGCAGCCCTCTCGGGTATCATTCGCGTCATGGAAAAGGCCGCTCGCAAGGCAGGTGGCAAGTTGCGGCGCGATTTCGGCGAAGTCGAGCACCTTCAGGTCAGCCGCAAAGGCCCGGCCGATTTTGTTTCCAAAGCCGATCAGATCGCCGAGCGGACGATTTATGATGAATTGCTCCATGCTCGGCCCGACTGGGGATTCGTGCTGGAAGAAGGCGGCATAATCGAAGGTGATAAAGACAAACCGCGGTGGATTATCGATCCTCTCGACGGGACCAGTAATTTTCTTCACGGAATCCCGCATTTCGCTATCAGTATCGCTGTGCAGGAGCCGAAGCTCGATCGTTCCGGTTGGGACGAAGTAACAGCGGGGGTCATTTACCAGCCGATTACGGACGAGACGTTCTGGGCCGAAAAAACTCGCGGGGCGTGGCTGCACGATGGCCGCTTGCGTGTTTCTGCCCGGCGGCAGCTTTCAGAAGCGCTGATTGCAACCGGTATTCCCTTCCAGGGCCATGGCGACCTTGTCGAATGGAGCAGGATCTTCGGAGCCATCGGTCCCGAAGTTGCAGGTATCCGCCGTTATGGTGCAGCGTCCCTCGATCTCGCCTGGCTGGCCGCTGGACGCTTCGACGGGTTCTGGGAAACCGGCCTCAATGTCTGGGATACTGCGGCAGGTTGCCTACTGGTACGCGAAGCAGGTGGCTTTGTGAGCGATTTCCGCGGTCGATCGCAGCCTATCCACGCCGATCAGGTGTTAGCCGCCAACGATGTCCTGCATTCGCGGCTGCACAAACTGGTGGCGAATTCACTGAAGTAAACTTGCGGGATCGTTCGAGCGCCGCTATCGGCGCTCGCTCGCGCAGTGCCCCTGTGGCGGAATTGGTAGACGCGAGCGACTCAAAATCGCTTTTCTACGGAAGTGCCCGTTCGAGTCGGGCCAGGGGCACCAACCGCGATCTCTCAAATCTGTCGGCAACGATGTAACTACGCTAGGGGCGGAAGCGAACAGGTGGTGCCGGGTCGTTGACCTCGGTATCGATCTTGCAGGGACAGGCGCTATGCATTTTACTCTTCGAGGCGCGGTGATCGTCGTTTCGATTGCCTTGCTGGCAACCGTTGCGACGCAATTGTTCTACATTGGCGTCGTCTCGCCCAGCGATAGTGCTGTGCTGCGCAAGGTCACCTGGACCAGCGAGATGATTTTGTTCTCGCTCGTCGCATGGGCCGCACTGCCTCTTGCCGCTCGTGGCACCATGCCGCTGGTATGGTCGGCCGTGGCGATCGCCGGACTGGTGAACCTGATTCAGGTGGGCATGGGTTTGCTTGAATTCCCGCAGGCGCAACAGGCGGCGGATGAGCAAGTATTCAAGACCGTGCTCAATGGAGCTTTCTTCCTTTATTTCCATGGTAAAATGATGCTGGGGATTGCCGCCATTGGCCTTGGCCTGGCGGCGACAAGGTTACTTGGGGCTTTCTCCACCGTGATGGGATGGGCATCGATTGCCAGCGGGATCGCAACGGCGATCCTGAGTATTTATGGCATGGCAAATGGCATGGAACTCGTGTTCGCCACGGGCGCGGCAGGAACGGCTGCGACCGCAATGCTGGCAATGACCGG
>SHLU01000128.1 GCA_004282995.1 Sphingomonadaceae bacterium | reverse complement strand
CCGCGCAGCCATAGAGCCGCGCGACCTGCGTCTGGAACTCGAACAGCATCTGCAGTGTGCCCTGCGCGATTTCGGGCTGGTACGGCGTATAGGCGGTCAGGAATTCGCCGCGCTGGATGATGTGATCGACCGATGCCGGCACATGGTGCCGATAGGCCCCCGCCCCCAGGAAGAACGGCGCATCGGCGGCGGCCAGATTCTTCTTGCTGAGCAGCCGCATATGCTTTTCGACCGCCATCTCGCTGGCGTGCATCGGCAGGCCGTGAATCGGCCCGTCGAGCCGCGCTTCCTCGGGCACATCGACGAACAGCTCGTTGATCGAGGATGCGCCCACACGCGTGAGCATCGCGCTGCGATCGGTATCGGTCAGGGGAAGGTAACGCATTGTCACTCCAGTTCCGCGCGGTGGCGGGGAAGTTCATTAAAGCTCGTCGCAGAACGCCTTGTAGGCCTTGGCATCCATAAGCCCTTCGAGCTCGGACTTGTCGGACACGGTGATGCGGAAGAACCAGCCTTCTTCTTCGGGCGAGGTGTTGACCAGCGCCGGGTCTTCTTCGAGCGCCGAATTGGCTTCCATCACCTCGCCGGTGATCGGGGCGTAAACATCGCTCGCCGCCTTGACGCTCTCGACCACCGCCGCTTCGCCGCCCTTTTCGACATTGCTGCCGACTTCAGGCAATTCGACGAAGACGATGTCGCCAAGCTGTTCCTGGGCGTAGTCGGTGATCCCGACCGTCGCGAGGTCACCCTCGAGATCGATCCATTCGTGCTCATCAGTAAAGTAACGGGCCATCTGCTTAGCTCCCTCGGTAGTAGCGGTGCGGTACGAAAGGCATCGGCACGACTTCAGCCGGCAGACGCTTGTTGCGGACTTCGATTTCGACCTTGTTACCCTCGGTCGCGTGGTCATTGGAGATATATGCCATGGCAATCGGATAGCCGAGCGTGGGCGAGAAGCCTCCGCTCGTGACACGGCCGATCTCGGCATCGCCCACATGGACACTGGCTCCTTCGCGGGCCGGCATGCGCCCCTCCAGTCGCAGGCCAACCCGGCGAACAGTGCCACCATCGGCCAATCGCGATACAACCGCCGTGTGCCCCAGATAACCGCCAGTTTCTCGGCGTTTCTTCGTCAAAGCGAAAGTGAGATCGGCGCTGACCGGATCGGTTTCGAGGTCGAGGTCGTGGCCATAGAGAGGCAGTCCGGCCTCGAGCCGCAAGCTGTCGCGCGCGCCGAGGCCGGCGGGATTGACCCGCGCATCGGCCACCAGCGCATCGCCAAGCCGTTCCACGTGGTCATTGTGGACCGATATCTCGAACCCGTCCTCGCCCGTATAGCCCGCGCGGCTAACCCACAGAGGCGCACCGTCCCAGGTGAAGGCACCGGAGGTCATGAAGGTCAGTTCGGCTGTGCCCGGCACCAGCGCTTCAAGCACCTGGGCAGCCTTGGGACCTTGCAGCGCGAGCAATGCCTGGTCGTCGTAGTGTGTCAGGGTAATTTCGTCGGGCAGATGTTCGCGCAAGTGGGCAATGTCGTCCCATTTGCAGGCGCCGTTGACTACCAGCGCGATATGCGAGCCGGTGTTGGTCACCATGAGGTCGTCAATGATCCCGCCAGCCTCGGTCAACAGTAGCGAATAGCGCATCTTGCCCGGCTTCAGGCTCTCAATTGCGCCGGGCAGTAGCTTTTCCAGCTCATGCGCTGCATCCGGGCCGGTGACGGAAAGCTGACCCATGTGGCTCACGTCGAAAAGACTGGCGCTTTCGCGCGTCCAGTTATGTTCAGCTACGATACCGCCATGCTCGCCGGCATACTGGATCGGCATTTCATAGCCCGCGAAGGGCACCATCCGCGCGCCTAGCCGGCGATGCCAGCTGTCGAGCGGCAGCGTGCCCAGTTCCTCGGGAATGTTCTCGTCTTCGGCTTCGGTTACAATATCGCTCATCACAGTTCCCGACACGGCGACGCTCCGCATCGAAGCGCTGTTCCGCCCCCTCTGTCGGGAAACCTGAGAGCTTCATGGCTGCCGCAGCGGCACCCACTTCCCCCTTCGGTGGCCTCTCCCCGCGAGGGGGTCGGCGCTTTCCAGAGTGTCAACCGGTCCAGCGGTCCGTTTGCCTGAGAGTTTCCGGGGCGGTTGCTCCTTCGGCGCCGTGCATCGCTGCAAGGGCTCTCCCGCTGGTCCGTACGGCAGAATCGCTCCTGCCGAAAGACGGGTTTCGCATGGGCGAGAATGCCCCTGCGGTCAATGCGGCACGAAGTCCATTCAGCGGTTCAACCACAGCAGGTAGAGTGCCGAGGAGACTATCCAGGCTCCGTCGAGTGTTTTCAGCCGTCGTGCGCCGAGCCACAGTGCGATCGGCCGGGCAAGAAAACCGCCGAGGGCCGCGGCAGGACCGGCCAGGAGGACGACTTCCCACTGCATAGTGCCGGCCTGGATATGCCAGATCGCGCCGGAAATGACGCTCACCGACGAGATCAGGCAAGCCGCGCCGGTGCAAAGCAGGACCGGGTAGTGCCGGATGAAAAGATAGAGAGCGACCAGTTCGCCGATCCCGACCGAGAACAGCGCCGTGAGCGCACCGCCGGGCGCGGCAATTAACAGCAGCACCAGGATATCGATCCGCTCGAGCCGGGCTTTCTCCCTACGCTCCCGGTTCACTGTCCATGTCGATGCGATCAGCGCTATGCCAAGCAGGATGGAAAACGCCTTGTAGCCCATGAGCACGGCGTGTTGATCAAAGGCCGTCGCGCGCTGTGTGAACAGCATGACAGGGACCGAGATCGCCATCACCGACAGCGCAACCAGGAAGAAATCGCGCGGGCGGACAATGGCGTTCAGCGGTTCCGGATCTGGTTGATGGTACAACCGGTCGGTCCAGCGCAGCGCGCCCATGGTCATGCCAAAGCTCTGGATCGCCATGGAAACACCGACCACTTGGAGCGGTTGCAGGTCCATCATCGCCCATTCGCGCAGCGCATTGAAGACGGGAACGAACACAACCCCCCCGCCTGTCCCCGAAGTATTCGCGATGATCGCGCCGACTACGCCCACACCGGGCAGGAACCACAAATCGCGCAGGAGCCCGATGTCGAACGGGACTGCAAGCAACAGCACGGCATAGGCCAGCAGCATGACACCGCCGCCGATCCATACCAGTCGCCCGCTGGGCAGGGAGCTCAATCGAGGTTGGGTCTCAGCCATCGCTCAGCTGTGGCCAGATCGACTCCGCGACGCCCGGCGTAGTCTTCCAATTGGTCGCGGCCGATCCGGGCGACACCGAAATACTGACTTTCGGGATGACCGAAATAGAAGCCGCTGACGGCCGAAGTCGGCCACATGGCAAAGCTTTCGGTCAGGGTCAGCCCTGCATTCTCCGGCGCATCCAGCAAATCGAACAATATCGGCTTGAGCGAGTGGTCGGGACAGGCCGGATAGCCTGGCGCGGGCCGGATGCCGCGATACTGCTCCTTGATCAATGCCTCATTGGTCAGTTGTTCACCCGGGGCATAGCCCCACAGATCGGTCCGCGCATGGCGATGCAGGGCTTCTGCAAAGGCCTCGGCGAACCGGTCGGCCAGCGCCTTGAGCAGGATATCCGAATAATCATCCTTGTCGGCCTGGAAACGTGCGCTGTGCGGTTCGATCCCGTGGATACCGACCGCAAAGCCGCCGATCCAGTCGCCCGCCGGGTCGATGAAATCGGCGAGGCAGAAATTGGCCCGGTCCCGGCTTTTCTTCACCTGCTGGCGCAGGAACGGCAGCACCACGTGCTCGCTGCCGTCCTTGCGGTGGATTGTCACGTCGTCGCCATCTCGCGCGCAGGGCCAGAACCCGCAAACGCCCCTGGCAGTCAGCCACTTCTCATCGATGATCCGGTCCAGCATAGCCTGCGCATCGGCGAACAGGCTGCGCGCGCTTTCGCCAACAATCTCGTCGTCAAGGATGCGCGGATAGGTGCCGTGCAATTCCCAGGCGCGGAAGAACGGGGTCCAGTCGATATAGTCGCGCAGATCCGCCAGCGACCAGTCATCGAACACATGCAGTCCCGGCTTTTCGGGCGGCGCGGCCTTGTCGCTCAGATAGGCGTCGTAATAGTTCGCCCGCGCCTCTTCGATGGTGAACAGCTCGCTCTGGCCCTTGCCGGCGCGAACATCGCGCACGTGCTGGTAGTCATCCGCGGTGGTCTGGATGAATTCATCCGCCTGCGTGTCCGACAGCAGTCGGCTGGCCACTCCGACCGCGCGGCTCGCGTCAAGGACATGAATGACCGGCCCGTCATAGGCGGGATCGATCCGCAGGGCGGTGTGAACCTTGCTGGTTGTCGCCCCGCCTATCAGCAACGGCATGGTCATACCGGCTGTCTTCATTTCCTCCGCGACGGTCACCATTTCGTCGAGCGAGGGGGTAATCAAGCCCGATAGACCGATCATGTCGGCATTGTTCTCGGTCGCGGCCTTGAGGATATCCTGCCACGGAACCATCACGCCCAGGTCGATCACTTCGTAGCCATTGCACTGCAGCACCACGCCGACGATGTTCTTGCCGATATCGTGGACGTCACCCTTCACCGTGGCCATGATGATTGTGCCCTTGGCACGTGCACCTTCGTCCTTCTCGGCCTCGATATAGGGGATCAGGTGGGCGACCGCCTTCTTCATGACGCGGGCGGATTTGACCACCTGTGGCAGGAACATCTTGCCGCTTCCGAACAGGTCTCCGACCACGTTCATGCCGTCCATCAACGGGCCTTCGATGACCTCGATCGGCCGTCCTCCCGCCTCGGCGGTGCGCCCACGCATTTCCTCGGTATCAGCAACGACATGGGCATCGATACCCTTGACCAGCGCGTGTTCGAGCCGCTTCTCCACCGGCCAACCGCGCCATTCCTCGGCTGCCTTCTCGTCGGCCATGGACTGGCCGCGATAGCTTTCGGCAAGCGCGATCAGCCGTTCGGTGGCGGAAGAATGTTCGCTATCCGCTGGCGGAGCCTGCATCAGGATCACGTCCTCGCACGCTTCACGCAGGGTCGGATCGATGTCGTCGTAAATGTCGAGCTGGCCGGCGTTGACGATCGCCATGTCGAGACCGGCGGGAATGGCGTGATAGAGGAACACCGAATGCATTGCCCGGCGCACTGTCTCGTTGCCACGGAAGCTGAATGAGAGGTTGGACAACCCGCCGCTGGTCTTGGCATGCGGACAGGCGGCCTTGATCTCGCGCACGGCTTCGAGAAAATCGAGGCCATATCGGTCATGTTCCTCGATCCCTGTTGCCACTGCAAAGACATTGGGGTCGAATATGATGTCCTCCGGCGGAAAGCCGATGCCCGTCAGCAATTCGTAGGCGCGCGAGCAAATCGCGACCTTGCGGTCCCTGGTATCGGCTTGCCCGGTCTCGTCGAACGCCATCACCACTACGGCTGCGCCGTAGTCCATGCATTTGCGGGCTTGTTCGAGGAACGGCTCCTCGCCCTCCTTCATGCTGATCGAATTGACGATCGGCTTGCCCGAAACACATTTGAGCCCAGCCTCGATCACTTCCCACTTGGAACTGTCGATCATTACCGGAACGCGGGCGATATCGGGCTCGGCAGCGATCAGCTTGAGGAAGGTTGTCATGGCGTGGACGGCGTCGAGCAGCCCCTCGTCCATATTGACGTCGATAATTTGCGCACCGTTCTCGACCTGGCTGCGCGCGACCTCGACCGCAGCGGCATAATCGTCGCCCATGATGAGCTTCTTGAACCGGGCCGAGCCGGTAACATTGGTGCGTTCGCCGATATTGACGAAACGGGCAGTGGAAATCTGGTTCATGTCAGACAGCGATCGTGAAGGGTTCTAGGCCGGCCAGCCGCATTTCCGGCTCCGTAGTGGGTACACGGCGCGGAGACAGGTCCTTCACCGCATTGGCGATCTTGGCGATATGTTCAGGGGTCGAGCCGCAGCACCCGCCGAGGATGTTGACTTGCTCGTTCTCGGCCCATTGCCGCACCAGCCGTGCGGTCGTCTCGGGCGCCTCGTCATACTCGCCCAGTTCATTGGGCAAGCCGGCATTGGGATAGGCCATGATCAGCGTATCGGCGACGCGCGAGAGCAGCTGGACATGGGGGCGCAACTGCTCCGCGCCGAAGCTGCAGTTGAGACCGACCGTGATGGGCCGGGCGTGGCGCACTGCATTCCAGAACGCCTCAACGGTGTGTCCCGACAAATTGCGGCCCGACAGGTCGGTCAGCGTCATCGACAGCATAATCGGGATATCGCGGTCCAGTTCGCGTTCGAGCTGGCGAACCGCGAAAATGCCGGCCTTGGCGTTGAGCGTGTCGAAAATGGTTTCGATCAGGATGAAGTCTGCCCCACCCTCGACCAGGGCGGCCGCCTGTTCGCGGTAGACATCGGCCAGCCCGTCGAAGTCGATCTCGCGAAAACCCGGGTCATCGACATCGGGGCTAAGCGACAGTGTCTTGTTGGTCGGCCCGATGGCCCCGGCAACAAAGCGCGGGCGACCGTCATAATCGGCGTATTTATCGGCGAGGTCGCGCGCAATCCGGGCCGAGGCGCGGTTGATATCGCCGACCAGACCCTCGGCGGCGTAATCGGCCTGGCTGATCCGGTTGGCGGAAAAGGTGTTGGTCGAAACGATATCTGCTCCGGCGTCGAGATAGGCCCGGGTGATATCCTCGATCACGTCTGGCCGTGTCAGCGCCAGGATATCGTTATTGCCCTTCTGGTCAGCATCCAGGCCCAGGGCGCCAGCGTAGTCAGCCTCGCCCAGCTTGCGGTCCTGTATCTGGGTGCCGAAGGCGCCATCGAAAACAAGCACCCGCTTGGCCGTTTCGGCCTGCAATGTCTCGCGTGCGGTCATGCCTTGTCCCCTGTGGGTCGCAGGCCGAGCATGTGGCAGATGGCGTAGCTCAGTTCGGCCCGGTTGAGCGTATAAAAGTGGAATTGGCGTACCCCGCCCGCATACAG
>SHLU01000127.1 GCA_004282995.1 Sphingomonadaceae bacterium | reverse complement strand
CCGGCGATGTAACGTGTGCGTCCGTTGCGCCAGCACGCCACAGTGCCGTCATCGCAGACTAGATCTGGCATGGTGCCGGAGCCGGGTTCGATGTGATCCAGCCAGCGGGTGAGGTTCCAGCCGGCGCCGGGATGTTCAACGCCGGGTCGCAAGGATTCGCTATGCGTAACCGTCATGGGGATGACCTGCCGAAGCAGGCCGGGAGCAAGCGATCGAGGTATCGCGAATTCCTCGGTCTTGCTTCCTGTCCTTGGCCCGATCACGATTTGCGCTTCGCACTGGGCAAGGGCGGCCACGCATGTAGCAGGGACCATCGGCAGGCACGGCATGACCACGATTGAATAATCCTTCAGCGCTGCGCCTGGCCTTACGAAATCAACATTGAGACCATGTTCGCGCAAGGCCGAATAGCATTCGAAGGCGGCCCAAAGTGCGGACAGGTTTTCGCCCTGCGGCTGAATCTGGGTCACCCATTCCGCCTCGTAGTCGAAAATGATTGCCGCATGTTTCACCGGCTCACCAATTGGACCGATCTGTTCGAGCGCAGCGAAGGATTGACGCGCTTCTTCGAGGGCAGGGGCGGGCCGGCCATCGGGCCGCAGCAATCCGGCATGCATCTGCTCCTGCGCGAAGGGAGCTTGCCGCCAGCGAAAATAGCATAGCATCTCCGCCCCATGCGCCGCCGCTTCGATGGTCCACAGTTCGACCATGCCGGGCGCAGGGGCTGGGTTGTGACTGGCCCAGTTGACCGGGCCCGGCTGCTGTTCAAGCACGCTCCATCTCCCGTCCTTCGCGCAGCCGCGATACAGATCGTGGTGAAATGCCGCGATGTCGGGATGCCCGGTTCGGCCATAATTGCACTTGTCTTCGACACTGAAGCGAAACTGTTCAAGGAATCCGAGGGGGTAGTTGTCCCAACCGAGCACGTCGATCTGCTCGGCCAAGGCGAAATGGTCGTAGCCGGTGTAGAATCCCATGGCATTGTGAGTGATTTCGCGTCCGGGCGAGTGACGCCGAAGGATACTGACCTGTGTAGCGTTGAACCGAATAACCTGATCGGACGAAAATCGCCGGAAGGCGAGCCAGTGCGATGGATTGGCTTCGGTAACTGTGAGATTGGGGAGTTCAACCTGGTCGAACGAGGCGTATTCCATGCTCCAGAATACATTGCCCCAAGCCTCGTTAAGGGCATCTATACTTCCGTACCGATTGGCGAGCCACTCGCGGAATTCGTCGCGCGCGGCTGGGGAGAAGCTCTGAACGGTATCGTGACAGCCATATTCGTTGTCGATTTGCCAGCCAACCACTGCAGGGTGTTTGCCATAGCGTTCAGCCAACGCCTGCGTGATCCGGCTGGCCTGCTCCCGATAGCCAGGGTGGCTGAAGCAATAATGGCGGCGCGATCCAAACCCGCGCGGTTTGCCGTCTCGGTCGATCGCGACCATGTCAGGCATCCGGTCAACCAGCCATCGGGGCGGGGTCGCGGTCGGGGTGCCAAGGATGATCTCCAATCCTTCATCGGCCAATGCCTCGACCGCACGATCCAGCCATCCCCAGTCGAACTCGCCCAGTGCTGGTTCAATCCGTGCCCATGCAAATTCGCCAAGGCGGACACGCTCTAATCCGGTTTCCCGCATCAAGCGTGCATCTGTTGACCAGCGCTCTTCCGGCCAATGTTCAGGATAGTAGCAAACGCCAAGCTTCATACCGCTTCCTGTCAGTTGCACCGGACCGGGGCAAGATGGGCAGGAAGCCACATTTTAGCCCGCAAAGTCCTTGTCGGCCTTTGCCGGGACAATTAGGCATCGCACATGGAAACAGCAGCCAGCCAGCCTACCAAACGTCCCGTCATTTCCGCCACCGGGCTTTATACCCCTGCAGAATCGATCAGCAATGAAGAGCTGGTCGAGGCGTTCAATGCCTATGTCGCGCGGCACAATGCCGAGCACGCGGACGCTATCGAGGCCGGTGAGATGGAGCCGTTGCAGCCTAGCTCGGTCGAATTCATCGAGAAGGCCAGCGGCATCAGATCACGTCACGTCATCAACAAGGCGCCGATTATCGATCCCGCTGTCATGGAGCCGCGCCACGCAGATCGGGACGACGAAGAGCTGTCGCTGATGGCCGAGATCGGGGTCGCGGCCTGTCGCGAAGCGCTCGAGCGGGCCGGGCGCTCTCCGAACGATGTAGACGCTGTGCTGTGTGCCGCTTCCAACATGCAGCGACCCTATCCGGCAATGGCGATCGAGATACAGCAGGCTCTCGGCGTCGAAGGGTTCGGCTTTGACATGAATGTCGCCTGCTCGTCGGCCACCTTCGGAATACAGACGGCAGCCGATTATATCCGGGCGGGCAACGCACGCAGTGTTCTGGTGGTCAGCCCTGAAATAACTTCAGGCCATCTCAACTGGCGCGATCGCGACAGCCATTTCATATTCGGCGACGTCGCCACTGCGGTGTTGGTGGAGGACGCTGCGATTGCGCCGCCACAGCATTGGGAGATCCTCGGCACACGATTAAAGACGGTTTTCTCCAACAATATCCGCAATAATTTTGGCTTTCTCAATCGCGCGGCACCGGAAACGCAAGGAACGGCGGACAAGCTTTTCGTCCAGGAAGGGCGAAAGGTGTTCAAGGAAGTGGTGCCGATGGTCGCGCAGATGATCGTCGACGAGGCCGAAAGGCTGGCGATCGATCCGCGCGCACTGCGGCGTATGTGGCTTCACCAGGCCAATGCCGGCATGAACCGGCTAATCGCGCATAAGGTGCTCGGACACGAGGCTAGCGAGGACGAGAGTCCGACTGTGCTCGACACCTATGGTAATACTTCGAGCGCAGGATCGATCATCGCGTTTCACCTGCATAGCGAAAACCTTGAGATGGGCGACACCGGGCTGATCTGTTCTTTCGGTGCGGGCTATTCGGCTGGAACGGTCTTTGTGAAGAAGGTGGGCTGACAATCGGTACGACGCGCCGCAATTGGTGCGGTCGCTCACCTCGGCAACCTTGCTCATATGGAAAGCCAGCACCACGGTGCGATATGCTTGCGGTGGCGCGGCTGGCAGCCTAAGCGGGCCAAATGGCAGGTGAAATCTTAGACAGTCGCGGTCGCGGCGATGCCGGCTGGAGCTGGCCGACAATTCATCCCGAAGGTCGAGTGTATGGCGTTATCGTAGCGGTCCTGAGCGGCGTGGCTGCGTTGATGGCTTGGGAGACGCTGGCCTGGCCTCTGGCGTTCCTGGCGCTGGGTGTCCTGGCGTTCTTCCGTGACCCCGAACGCGTAGTTCCGCAGGAGGACAATGTAGTGGTGTCGCCAGCGGACGGGCTCGTTTCGCTGATCAGCGTGGTCTCTCCGCCGGCTGAATTGGTCGGCGATGACAGTGCGGGCAATCCCGGCCTCGGGGATGCCCCGGTCACTCGTGTGTCGATTTTCATGAGCGTGTTCGATGTTCACATCAATCGCTCGCCCGTAGCAGGCCAGATTAGCCGGATCGTCTATATCCCGGGCAAGTTCCTCAATGCCGATCTAGACAAGGCGAGCGAAGAAAACGAGCGTCAGCACATTCTGGTGACGCATTCCGACGGTATGAAGATCGCCTTCACACAGATCGCGGGACTGGTTGCGCGGCGTATCGTTCCCTTCGTCAAACAGGGTGATATCGTGGGTATCGGGCAGCGCGTCGGATTGATCCGGTTCGGCAGCCGCGTCGACGTCTATCTGCCGGCCGGAACCGGTTCGCAGGTGGTCGTGGGCCAAAAGGTCATTGCCGGCGAGACCGTTCTGGGCCGTCTGGGTGAAGATCGTCTGATAGAAGGTGCAGCCCAATGATCGAGGAAGAGGACCGGGCTGCCCGGCTTGGGCCGATTGCAAGCGAGGGAGATTTTCAGGAAACCGGCAAGGCCAAGGGGCTGAGCCTGCGGGCGGTCCTGCCAAATGCGATTACGGTCGCGGCTCTTTGCGCAGGTCTGACCGGTATTCGCTTCGCTATTTCAGGCGAATGGGCTTCTGCGGTTATGGCGATCGTCATTGCTGGTGTGCTCGACGGTCTCGATGGGCGCATCGCCAGGTTGCTCAAGGCGCAGAGCCGTTTTGGCGCCGAACTCGATAGCCTCGCCGATTCGCTTTCCTTCGGCATGGCTCCGGCAATTGTGCTGTACCTATGGTCATTGCAGGAATTGCCGCGGCTGGGTTGGTTCGCTGCACTTGCCTTCGCCATCGCCTGTGCACTTCGATTGGCCCGGTTCAACGCCCAGATCGACGTTGACGAACAACCTCACAAGTCAGCCGGATTTCTGACAGGAGTGCCGGCGCCTGCCGGTGCCGGGTTGGCCTTTACGCCGGTTTATCTATGGCTCGCTACAGGAGGGGAGTGGGAATTTCTCCGTGATCCGATCATTGTCGGCCCCTGGATGGCCCTGATTGCAGTATTGATGATCTCCAACATGGCCACGCTCAGCTGGACCTCGCTTCGCCCGCGGCGCAATATTCGCCTGGAAGTGATTTTCTTTATCGGTCTGCTGTTTGCAGCCTTGCTGGTCGAGCCGTGGTGGACCCTTGCCGCGATCTGCATCGCCTATCTGGCGCTCATGCCATACGGCCTGTGGCGCTATTCCCGCATCAAGCAGCAACGCGCAGCGGAGCGTGATAGGTCCATTTTGTAGCGACGCTGGCTACACTTACCGAAGGGACTCGTTGCTTGAGCATCGTGACCCGCGGCGCGATTGCGGTGTCGAACTGCTTACGCATCTTGAGCGACCTGTAAGCATTCCGGCCCCGAACTAAGCAGTCTGCCACGGTCATTGTTGCGCCGGCGAAGGCGAGGGCGAACAGGGCGAGGATGGCAAAAGTGGTCATCGTCTCGGTCTTTCTCAATTGCTGTCCACAAGACTGTTGAAGGCCTGTGGATATGTTGTGGAAACACGAAGCAATCCGGTTTGTTCCCATTGCGTTCTTTGTTCCAGCTTTGTTCCGCGAGGTCAAGCCGATTAATTCATGATTTGTTCCGGCATTCATGAAATTAGTGCTGGCGTTTTGGACGGCGTCGGACTAATGGCGCCCGCACCCGCGACAATGTCTTGGCATCCCGCCTTCTCAGCCTCGCGGAAATCCACATGGAAAGCGCCCATACCGGTGCCGCAGAGGGTCTCCTCACGGTTCCAGCTTTCCAGAGGCACAACCGGAAAGGAATTATCCTATGGCGGCTCCTACCGTCACAATGCAGCAATTGATCGAAGCCGGATCGCATTTCGGCCACCAGACTCACCGTTGGAACCCGCGCATGAAGCCGTATATCTTCGGCGCGCGTAACGGTGTCCACATCATCGACCTGTCGCAGACCGTTCCGCTGATGGCGCGTGCTCTCGACTTCGTCCATTCGACGGCGAAGGCTGGCGGCAAGGTGCTGTTCGTCGGCACCAAGCGCCAGGCGCAGGAACCGATTGCTGAAGCGGCTCGCGCCAGCGGCCAGCATTTCGTCAACCATCGCTGGCTGGGCGGCATGCTCACCAACTGGAAGACGATCAGCCAGTCGATCAAGCGTCTCAAGACCCTTGAAGAGCAGCTTTCGGGCGACACTTCGGGTCTGACCAAGAAGGAAGTCCTCCAGCTGACCCGTGAGCGGGACAAGCTGGAAATGTCTCTCGGCGGCATTCGCGACATGGGCGGCGTTCCCGACGTCATGATCATCATCGACGCGAACAAGGAAGACCTCGCTATCAAGGAAGCCAACGTGCTTGGCATCCCCGTGGTCGGCATCCTCGACACCAATGTCGATCCGTCAGGTATCGCATTCCCGGTCCCGGGCAATGACGACGCTGCCCGTGCTGTGCGTCTCTATTGCGATGCCTTTGCCGAGGCTGCTTCCAAGAATGGCGGCGCCGGTTCGGACATTGGCGAGATGGAAAATCCGCCGGTCGAGGCAACCGTCGACGCGTAAGCCGTCACGGCTGCGATACAATTTCGTTCTAGCCGCCCGGGTCGCGATGTCGGCCCGGGCGCGAGCTTTTAAATTTCTACCCAAGGATATGAATCATGGCTGGTTTCACTGCCGCTGATGTGAAGAAACTGCGCGAAATGTCCGGCGCGGGCATGATGGACGCGAAGAAGGCTTTGCAAGAGACCGATGGAGATCTCGAAGCCGCTGTTGACGCGCTGCGCGCCAAGGGTCTCGCTGCCGTCCAGAAGAAGTCAAGCCGCACCGCCGCTGAAGGTCTGGTCGGCGTGCAGGTCGAAGGGACACGCGGCGTCGCGGTCGAGATCAATTCCGAGACCGACTTCGTAGCCAAGAACGACCAGTTCCAGGATTTCGTACGCAAGGTGACCCAGGTCGCTCTTGGTGTCGAGGGTGACGATGTCGACGCGCTCAAGGCTGCCGATTATCCCGATGGCGGCACTGTGACCGACAAGCTGACCAACAATGTCGCGACGATCGGCGAGAACCAGCAGGTTCGGCGCATGAAGACCGTTACGGTCTCCAACGGCCTGGTCGTGCCCTATATGCATAATGCTGTTGCCTCCAACCTGGGCAAGATTGGTGTGCTGGTCGCGCTCGAATCCGACGCTTCGGCTGACGTTCTTGAACCGCTCGGCAAGCAGCTTGCCATGCATATCGCTGCAGCGTTCCCGCAGGCGCTCGACGCCGACGGCCTCGATGCTGATCTGATCGAGCGCGAACGCAAGATCGCGGCCGAAAAGGCAGCCGAAAGCGGCAAGCCGGAAAACGTGCAGGAAAAGATGGTCGAAGGCGCGATCAAGAAGTTCGCCAAGGAGAACGCCCTGCTGAGTCAGGTGTTCGTGATGGACAACAAGACCGCCATTGCCGACGTCGTGGCACAAGCCGGCAAGGATGCCGGCACCACGATTACGCTGAAGGATTATGTCCGCTTCCAGCTCGGTGAAGGAATCGAGAAGGAAGAAAGCGATTTTGCTGCGGAAGTGGCTGCCGCCGTCAAGGGCTGAGCCTTCCTGCAATAAGTATCAGGCGGCCGCCGGACTCCTTTTTCT
>SHLU01000126.1 GCA_004282995.1 Sphingomonadaceae bacterium | reverse complement strand
GCCCCACACGGCGCGCTTTTCGTCATCGTCGGCCCACAAATAGGTGACCATGCTGCCATCGCGAGAGAAACCTACGCCGCCCGGGCGGACATCGGCAGGGAGGTAGGCCCGCCAGCTGTCGGGGCCCCAGGCAACCTTGAGTTCCTGCGTCGTGCTGCCGTCGTCCTCGCCCGCAGTCACGTCAGGCAGGCTGGCAGTGGTGTAGGCCACGCGGCTGCCGTCGGGGGAGACGGCGAGGGTACCTACAGTTTCCAGCCGGGCCACATCTTCGGCCGTCATCGGACGCGCCATCGCAGCGGCTGGGGCGAGCAGGGCAGTGGCTAGCAAGGCGGTTTTAAAGCTCTTCATCGGTCAGGCTTTCCTCTCGTTTGTTGTTTGGTTGCGGCGGGCTATAGCGGCTGGCACATGAAGCGCAAATCATGCGCCAGATCGATGGGAGAACACATGAAACGCACTTTGCTTGGCTTCCGTATTGCCGCAGCTGCCGCTGCCGCCATGCTAACCACCCCTTCCATGGCGGAGACCGTTATCATCCATGCGGGTTCGGTCGTTGCCGATGCCGATGGCGCTGCCAGCGGACCCGCCACCATTACGGTCACCAATGGCAAGATCGTCAGCATCGCGGAGGGGTTCACGCCAACGCCCGAGGGCGCGACCATGATCCACTTGCCCGACCACACCGTGCTGCCGGGGCTGGTTGATCTGCATACGCATCTGTCGGGCGATCCGAGCGGTGAGTTCTGGCGTGCCGCCACAACCCCGCCCGAATGGTATGTGCTGCTTGCGGCCAAAAATGCGCGGGCGACGGCAAAGGCCGGCTTCACCACCGTGCGCGACCTCGGCTCGCGGACCGATCAGGTCATGCAGATGCTGCGCCGTGCGACGGAGGAAGGGGTGGTCCCCGGACCGCGTGTGGTCACTTCGGCACGCACCATCGCCATCGTCGGCGGCCACGGCGACACCAATGGTTTCCGGCGCGGCGTGGGCGAAATCCTGTCCAGCGACTTTACCTGCACCGGCCCGGTCGCTTGTGCGGAAATGGTCCGCACTGCGTCCAAATACGGCGCCGACCTCATCAAGATCACCGCCACTGGCGGGGTGCTGAGCCAGCAGGGCCGCGGGCTCGAGGCGCATTTCAGCGACCCCGAGATGAAGGCAATCGTCGACACCGCGACATCGCTCGGCCTTAAAGTTGCCGCGCATGCCCATGGTGCGCGCGGGATCGAGGCGGCGGCACGGGCCGGCGTACAGACGATTGAGCATGGCACCTATATCGATGAACAGGCGGCCCGCGTGATGCGCGAGAAGGGCACCATCCTGGTGCCCACACTGATGGCGTTCCAGGGCATCAAGGAGAATATTGGCACCGGCTTTTACACCCCCGTGGTGGAGGAAAAGGTGCGCGCAGTTGGACCCTTTGCCGAAAGCATTGTCGAGCGGGCGCGGAAATGGGGCGTCAAGCTCGCCTTCGGAACCGATGCCGGGGTCTTCCCGCACGGACAGAATGCCGGCGAACTGGCGCTGATGAAGAAGGGCGGGATGAGTGATCGCCAGGTGCTCGCCAGTGCGACGACGGTCGCGGCGCAGGTTCTCGGGCTGGAAAACGAGATCGGCCGCATCGCGCCCGGGTATTCTGCGGATATCATAGCGGTAAAAGGCAATCCCCTGACCGATGTGACCGTGCTCGAAAACGTCGATTGGGTGATGGTGCGCGGCCGGGTGGTCGAGTGATCCTGACGGCCCTTGCGCTGGCTTCCGCGGCGCCTGCTGCCCCGGATAAGCAATGCCAGCGCGAGCTGGTCGTGCTCGGGGCGGGGCAGGACGCAGGCGCGCCGCAGATCGGCCATACGTCCCACACTGGGGCGCCCCTGTTGCCGAGCGCGCTGGGGTTGATCGACCGCGAAAACGGCCAGCGCTACCTGTTCGACGCGACGCCTGCGATCACCGAGCAATTGGCAATGCTGGACAGGATCGAGCCGCCGCCCGCGAATGGGCTGGGGATCGACGGCGTGTTCCTGACCCATGCCCATATCGGCCACTATCTGGGGCTCGCCTGGTTCGGTCGCGAGGCGGCAGGCGCGGACGGCATCCCGGTCTATGCCATGCCGCGCATGGCCGCATTCCTGCGCGATAACGGTCCGTGGAGCCAATTGGTCGAGCTCGGCAATATTGCCATTCGCGAGATTCCCCTGCAGGATTTCACTGTTCTCAACGGCGATTTTGGCGTTCTGCCGATCCATGCTCCGCATCGCGACGAATATTCCGAGACGGTCGGGTTTTTCATCATGACGTCGGGCAGGACGGCGTTGTACCTGCCCGACCTCGATAGCTGGGACGCATTCGAGGATGAGCGCGGCCAGAGCTTGGAGGAACTGGTGGCCGGCTTCGACCTGCTGTTTCTCGACGCCACCTTCTGGGACGATGGCGAGTTGGCAGGCCGTGACATGAGCGAGATACCGCATCCGCGCGTAGCCAAGGTGATGGATCGGCTGGCTGGCCTGCCCGCACAGGATCGCGCCAAGATCCATTTCATCCACATCAACCACACCAACCCCATTCGCGATCCCGATAGCGCGCAATCGCGCGAAGTTGCGCGGCGAGGGTTCAAAGTTGCCCGCCGGGGCGACCGGCACTGCCTGGGATAGCCGCGGGGAATAGCCGCTGGTCGATAAGCAGCGGCGTTTGGCCGATACACGCTCCTGCAAGGTCGGGTCATCCATATGGCGTACTTGTCACGCGGCGGTATGCGTATTATCCGCTTAATACAGCATTCGATCTAACGGGGACCATTCCAACATGACCATTTTTCGCAGCGTCTTGCTTGCCACGGCCGCACTCGCCTTGCCTGCCACTCCGGCCCTGGCCGACAACCATGGCGCAAAGCCTGCTGCCCAGGCGAAAAAGAACGCCGCGCAAACCGAGCGCGAGAAGCTGTTCGCCCTGTTTGCCGAAAGCGATGAGCGCAATCTCGAGATCAATCCGATCGCCCGGCTGTTCCGCGGTGACGACAAGAACGCTGACAGGCTTGGCGATTTCCTCACCGATGCATTCTTCTACGCCAGCAAGCGCGACACCCAGCTGAATATGGCGCTGCTGGCGCAGATTGATCGCAGCAAGCTCGCCCCTCAGGACCAGCTCGCCTACGATGTGTTCCGTTACAACCAGGAACAGTCACTCAAGGGCAGCACCGATGAAATCCGCGCGCTAACCGAGGTTCGCCCGGTCAACCACTTCAGCGGGTTCCACACCTTCTATCCCAATTTTGCCAGTGGCAGCGGTGCGGCTCCGTTCAAGACGCTCGCCAATTACGAAGATAATCTCAGCCGCCACGACGACTATATCGCTGCGACTGACCGGGCGATTGGCAAGTTCCGCGAAGGCATGGAAACCGGCGTAGTCGAGACCAAACTGACGATCGGCAACGTTATCGCCCAGCTCGATACGCAGCTGAAAATTCCGATCGCGGAATCGCAATTCATGGGTCCGGTCGGCATGTTTCCGGAAGATTTCTCTGATGAGGATAAGGCGCGGCTTACCGCAGCTTACGAGGCCAAGACCCGCGAAATCTACGCAGCGCACGAGCGGCTGCGTAGTTTCCTGCGTGACGAATATCTCGAGAACGCCCGCGAAAAGGTCGGCCTGAGCGCGATGAAGGGTGGCGACAAGCTTTACAAACAGCTGATCGAACAGACCACGACCCTGCCACTGGAAGCGGATGCCATCCACAACCTCGGCCTGTCCGAAGTCGCCCGCATCAAGGGTGAGCTGGAAAAGCTCAAGGGCGAAGTCGGGTTCAACGGCACCTTGCAGGAATTCTTCGACCACGTCCGCACCGACGCGCAGTTCAAGCCCGAAAGCCGCGAAGCGCTGACACAGTCGTATTATGACATCGGCAAGGACGTTGACGCGGTCATCGGCGATTATTTCTCGCTCGTTCCGAAAAGCGAGCTTGTGATCAAGCCCTACGATCCTTCGATCGAACAGTTCAGCGCCGGCGGTTCCTACCAGACCGGCACGCCCGACGGATCGCGGCCGGGCAGCTTCTATTTCAATGCCTATGATCTGCCCAGCCGGCTGACGACGGGCAATATGACGTTGTACCTGCACGAAGGCGCGCCGGGGCATCATTTTCAGCTCAGCCTGGCGCAGGAGAACACCGATCTTCCCGCCTTTATGCGCTTTGGCGGCACTACTGCCTTCATTGAAGGCTGGGCACTCTATGCTGAGTCTCTGGGTTACGAGATGGGTTTCTTCGAAGACCCGTGGAACCGTTATGGCACCTTGCAGGACGAGCAATTGCGCGCGATGCGGCTGGTCGTCGATACGGGTCTGCACTCCAAGGGCTGGACCCGCGAGCAGGCAATCGATTTCATGCTCATGAATTCGGGCATGACACGGACCGAAGTGGTGGCCGAGGTCGAACGCTATATCGCCATTCCCAGCCAGGCGCTGGCCTACAAGATCGGCGCGCTCAAGATCCAGGAACTGAGGGCCAAGGCGCAAAAGGCGCTGGGCGGTAAATTCGACATCAAGGCCTTCCACGCGCAGGTGCTGGGCACGGGCGGCCTGCCGCTGCCGGTGCTCGAATCCAAGATCGATCGCTGGATTGCCAGCCAGCGCTGATCCGAGCTGCACATGCACGGGAGGCATGGACACCGGTCCTGCCTCCCGCCAATGGGAGAAGCATGAGCAAGGACAACATATGGTGGGGCGGCAAGGTGCCCGAAGTCGCTACGCTGGCGTCGGGCGGCGATGATTGCATGCACGGCCATCTCGGCGTCGAATTCACCCACATAGGCCCCGGCAGCGTGACCGCACGCATGCCGGTCGATGCCCGCACCCAGCAACCCTATGGCCGGTTGCACGGCGGGGCCTCGGTAGCGCTGGCAGAGACCGTGGGATCGGTCGCTGCATCAATGACGGTCGATCGTGAGCGCTTCGCGACCGTGGGGATGGAGATCAACGCCAACCACATCCGCCCGGCCTATGATGGGTTTGTCCATGCCACCGCCACGCCGATCAATATCGGCCGCACAACGCAGATATGGTCGATCCGTATCGTCGACGACAATGGCAAGCTGGTGTGCATCTCGCGCCTGACAATGGCGGTGATCACACTCGACAGGAAGTAGCGCTGTCCAGCCTATTCGAGCATTCCCATCATCCGCTCATAGGCGGCGGCAAAGTCCTCTTTGAAGTCCTGCACCACCTGTCCGGCGCCGCGCTGGCTGCTGACCAGGCCCACGCCCTGGCCGACGAAATAGGTCGCCAGGTCCTGTGCCGCGCGGTTCCCGTTAACGCTGGCCTTGTCGATCGCGCGCAGCGTGGGTTCGGAAAGCAGCATCATAAGCGGCATGGGCAGGGCAGGGATCTCGGCCTCCTCCCATTTCTGGTGCCATTCGCTGCGCAACTGGCGAGAGTATTTGCCGGTCCGGTGCTTTGAACGGATGGTGTCGCGGCTCGAGGCAGCGATCATCTTCTCGCGGAATACTTCGGTCGTCTCGGCTTCGCTCGTTGCCAACCAGACACTGCCGCACCAGGCGCCATCCGCACCCATCGCCATCATTCCGGCCATTTGCCCGCCGGTCATGATCCCGCCCGCAGCCAACACCGGGATATCCGCGTCCGCTGCGGCGATCGCTTCGATTACCTCGGGGATCAGCACCACGGTAGAGACCTCGCCGCAATGCCCGCCGCCTTCGCCACCCTGTGCGACTATGATGTTTACGCCAGCCTCGATCTGCTTCATCGCGTGTTCCTTGGCCCCGACCAGAGCCGCCACAGGGATGCCGCGCCGCTTGCCCGCGGCGATCATTTCGGGCGGAGCGGTACCAAGCGCATTGGCGATCAGCCGCACCGGGTGGTTGAAGCTGACTTCGAGCAACTCCTGCCCGAGCGAGGTATTGGGCCGCTGCGATCCACCGTGCAGCTGTGCCCCTTCCTCGGCGACGCCGGCTTCGCGCAGGATGGCGCGGGTGAAATCGCGATAGCGCTCGGGGATCTGGGCCACGATCTGGTCGGCGGTGATGTCCATTTCCACCGCCTGAACTTCGGGGATCAGCACATCGACGCCGTAAGGTTTGCCCTCGATGTGATCGTCGATCCAGGTGAGTTCCTGCTCAAGTTGCTCGGGCGTGGAGCTTACCGCTCCGACCACGCCGAAACCGCCGGCGCGGCTGACTGCGGCGACCACGTCGCGGCAATGCGAAAAGGCAAACAGGGGGAATTCACATCCCACCATCTCGGTCATGCGGAAGGCCATTTTCGTGTCTCTTTCCTAGGTATCGAGGGCGATGCGCCAGCCATCGCCGGTCCATCCGGCAACGCGGTCCCTGCCGGCGTCAGACAACGCCTTGTAGCGGGTACGCAAATCGGCGAGGCACTTGGCCTGATACTTGAACACCGGTTGCGAAAATTCGTGTCCCAGTGCCTCGAAGCGAAGCATGTCATGGCCCGCATCGAGCGCGGCCTCGTTTGCCACGAGAAACGGGGCATAGACGGCACCCGCAACCTGCGCGATCCGCAGTGCCGCAGCGGAGGGCTTGTCGGCCCACTCGCCAGAGTGTCCCGACAGATCATCGAGGTGGGCGAGCCAACGGTAGGTATAAGGGAAGTGTTCCCGCATCATGGACTGCGGCGTCGGGTCGGTGGCAAGTTGCGAGAGCTGGCCGAACAGGCCGAATTCGGCAAGGCTAGGACGGCTTCCATACAGGAAGAAGCTCTCGGTCACATGGGCTTCAAGCGATTGCAGGACCACGTGCGTTGAAGCCTCGATCAGCGGAAAGTTCTCCTTCGTGCAGCCGACCAGCGCCATCCGCCCGACCTGTCGCGCGCGGAATTTGTCGGCGGCCGACTGGCTGGCATCGATCCCGCCGCCGTGCATACGGTCGAAGGCAAGCCAGCGGCTCATCTGCACCTGATCGACCTCGGCCAGCCAGCGCCAGCCGAACATGGCCTTGGTCAACCATTCGTCGGCGAAATCCTCGATAAGATGCGCGAGGAATGCGACCGCCGGGTCTGGCGGCACGATGCCCCGTTCATACAGTGAATAGGACAAGATCAGGTAATCAAT
>SHLU01000125.1 GCA_004282995.1 Sphingomonadaceae bacterium | reverse complement strand
GCGATGACGGCACTGTGGCGTGCTGGCGCAACGGACGCACACGTTACATCGCCGGCTGGCCCGAGGGATCGCTGCTCCGCGAGGTCGCTGCGCGCGCGCTGGCCGATGCCGGTTTGGCAACCCAATCCATGCCCAAAGGATTGCGTCGCCGCGCTACATGCGAAGGCGTGTTCTGGTTCAACTATGGTCCTGATGATGCGCAACCCGGCGGATTGACCCTGCCCCCTGCCGAATGGCGGTTCGAGCGGCGACTGGAAGAGGCGGCACCGCGCATCGCGAGCTGATCAAACGGGAAGTGCGATGGTGGACAGGGCTGGATTCGAACCAGCGTACGCTTGCGCGGGCAGATTTACAGTCTGCTGCCTTTAACCACTCGGCCACCTGTCCACATCGCAAGCCGCAAGGGCATTTCCACGAGGAAATCGGGACACATTTGCATGGCCCCGCTTGCCGAGAGGCGCCCCTTTGGCGAAGCGACGCTTGCCTGTCAATGGTGCGGCTGGCAGGGCAGGCTGAAACATTACAAGGCAGGAATTTACAGTCATGGCAAAAGGCGAACGCAAACGGGCAATGCGCGGGCGCGCCGGACGGATGCAGGGCGGACGGGGCAGCGGACGTGGCTCGCCGGGTAGCGTGCGGCTGTGGGGACGACACGCAGTCGAGGCCGCCCTTCTCAACCCCAATCGCAGCCACCGCAAGCTCTGGGCAACCCGCGAAGGCGTGGCTTCGCTCGATGGTGAATTGCCAGCAGATTTTCCGCTTGAGTATGCCGAAGTCGCCGACCTTGCGCGGCTCGTAGCCAAGGATGCACCGCATCAGGGCCTGGTGCTGGAATGCGAGCCACTACCCGATGCGCACATCGAGGACGTGCTCGACGACGGTCGTCCAATTGTCATCCTCGACCAGGTTACCGATCCTCACAATGTTGGTGCGATCCTGCGTTCGGCCGCAGCGTTCGATGCGGCAGCCATAGTTACCCAGGATCGACACGCCCCGCCGGAATCCGGAGTCATTGCAAAATCCGCATCCGGCGCTCTGGAGCGGGTGCCATGGGTACGCGTGGTCAATCTAGCGCGGGCACTCGATACACTGGCCGAGCGAGACTATTGGCGCATCGGCCTGACTGGCCATGCGGAAATAACTTTGGCCGATGCCCTCCCAGTGGGTCCAGTTGCCCTTGTCCTGGGAGCCGAAGGAGAGGGAATGCGCCACAATATCGAGGCGCATTGCGATGCGCTGGCGAAGTTGCCGATCAGCAATGCGATCGAGAGCCTGAATGTATCCAATGCCGCAGCAATTGCGCTTTACGCAGTCGCGTCCCGCGCAAGCTAAATCCACCGGCTGATCCAGCGAGCCATCGACACAAAAAACCCCGCCGGCCATCATGGCGGGCGGGGCTTCTTGTTGGCCCGTCGCATGGACGGGAATAGGTAAGATCTAGTTGACGGCGTCTTTCAGGCCTTTGCCAGCCTTGAACTTCGGCTGGTTGGAAGCCTTGATCGGCATCGGTTCGCCAGTGCGCGGATTGCGGCCCATCGAGGCCTTGCGCCTGGAGACAGAGAACGTACCAAAACCAACCAGTCGAACTTCATCGCCCTTTGAAAGCGCCTTGGTAACCGAATCGAACACGCCTTCAACAGCGCTCGCAGCGTCACTTTTCGACAGGCCACTCGCGTCGGCAACAGCGCTGATCAGATCGTTCTTATTCATCTTTGGATAACCCCCTCGTGCTTTTTCTTGGGCGTGAATCGCCTCTGTCAGAAAGAACTACCACACTCTTTTTTTTCAAGAGTGTCTAGGGCTTTTTGGCTGAATTCCGCGCAGTTCGCCGCAAACGAAAGCAATTCACCCAGCAGCGTTGTACTCAGTGCGCAGTCGGGGGAAGCGCCCCTCCAACCTCTCCGGGTGCCGGTTGGCTGGCGAGATCGTCCGCCTCGCTCCAGTCGATCGGTTCGGGCGTCTGGACCAATGCCAGTTCAAGCACCTGGTCGACATGAGCGACAGGGATAATGTCCAGACCCTCTTTTACATTGGCCGGAATCTCGGCGAGATCCTTGACGTTCTCTTCGGGGATCAGGACCGTCTTGATGCCACCACGCATGGCCGCCAGCAGCTTCTCCTTCAGACCACCGATGGCCAGAACGCGGCCACGCAAGGTAACCTCGCCTGTCATGGCGACGTCGGGCCGCACCGCAATGCCGGTGAGGGTCGAGACGATCGAAGTTACCATCCCCACACCGGCGCTTGGTCCATCCTTCGGTACCGCGCCTTCGGGCAGGTGGATATGGATGTTCTTGCGCTGGAATATGGACGGCTTGACCCCGTATGCCGGACTCCGCGCCTTAACGAAGCTGAACGCCGCCGCGACGGATTCGTTCATCACTTCACCCAGCTTCCCGGTGGTCTTGACCTCACCCTTTCCGGGCGTCGTCACACTCTCGATGGTCAGCAATTCGCCGCCCACTTCGGTCCAGGCGAGTCCGGTAACGGCCCCGATCTGTGCCTCCTCTTCGCCTACGCCGTGCTTGAATTTGCGCACGCCTGCGAACTCGGAAAGATTGTCCGGCGTAACCGTGATGCTCTCGGCTTCTTTCTCGAGGATCTTGCGCAAGGACTTACGGGCCAATTTGGCGATCTCACGCTCCAGCGTGCGGACACCGGCTTCGCGGGTGTAATATCGGATGAGATCGCGCAGGCCCTCTTCGGTCAGCTCGAACTCTTCTTTCTTCAGCCCGTGCGCCTTTATCTGCTTTTCCAGCAAGTGGCGCTGGGCGATCTCGACCTTCTCGTCCTCGGTGTATCCTTCAAGACGGATGATCTCCAACCGATCGAGCAGCGGCTGCGGGAGATTGAGCGAGTTGGCGGTACACACGAACATGATATCGCTAAGATCGATATCGAGCTCGAGATAGTGATCCTGGAACTTCGCGTTCTGTTCGGGATCCAGCACCTCAAGCAAGGCCGAAGCGGGGTCGCCGCGGTAATCTTGGCCCAGCTTGTCGATCTCGTCGAGCAGGAACAGCGGGTTTGACGCGCCAGCCTTCTTCAAGTTGGTGACGATCTTGCCCGGGAGCGAGCCGATATAGGTGCGCCGGTGACCGCGGATTTCGGCTTCGTCGCGCACGCCGCCCAGCGATTGGCGGACAAATTCGCGTCCCGTAGCCCGGGCGATCGACTGCCCTAGCGAAGTCTTGCCGACACCCGGCGGCCCGACAAGGCACAGGATCGGACCCTTCAGCTTGTTGGTCCGTGCCTGCACGGCAAGATATTCGATGATCCGGTCCTTGACCTTTTCCAGTGCATAGTGGTCCGCGTCGAGGACCTCCTGCGCCTTACCGATATCTTTCTTGAGCCGGCTCTTCTTGCCCCACGGCAATCCCAGCAGCACGTCGAGATAGTTGCGGATTACCGTCGCTTCGGCACTCATAGGCTGCATACTGCGCAGCTTCTTGAGTTCGCTGGTGGCCTTGGCCTTGGCCTCTTCGGATAGCTTGGTTTTCTCGATCTTCTCGGCCAGTTCGGCCAGCTCGTCGCCGTCCTCGCCCTCGCCGCCCAGCTCGCTCTGGATCGCCTTCAACTGCTCGTTGAGGTAATATTCGCGCTGCGTTTTCTCCATCTGCCGCTTGACCCGGCCCCGGATCTTGCGCTCGACCTGCATGACTGAAAGCTCACCCTCCATGGCAGAGAGCAGCATTTCGAGACGCTTGCGAGGATCAGGTTCTGCCAGCAGAGCCTGCTTTTCGGATACCTTTACGCCCAGTGCGGCCGCGATTGCGTCAGCCAACTGGCCCGCGTCGTCAATATCCTTGAGATCCTCACCGGCGTCTTCACCCAGCCGCTTGTTGAGCTTGGCGTAATCGGCAAACTGTTCGAGCACCGAGCGCATGAGCGCCGTGATCTCGCTGCCCGAAACGCTGTCGGGAGTGATCGGTTCGACTTCGGCGACAACCATCTCGCCTTCGGCGCGCATTGCCTCGATTCGCGCGCGCCGGGTCCCCTCGACCAGTACGCGTACGGTGCCATCGGGCAGCTTCAGCAATTGCAGGACCTGCGCCACCACGCCGACATCGTGCAGTTCCGCCCGTTCAGGATCGTCGGTCGACGGATCAATCTGAGCCAGCAGGAAGATGTCCTTGCTGCCTTCCATAGCCGCTTCAAGCGCAGCGACAGATTTGTCGCGGCCGACGAACAGCGGCACCACCATACCGGGAAAAACCACGATATCGCGTAGCGGAAGGAGAGGGAAAAGCTGGGTCATATATCTATCCGTGTTCGGTGTTCACCGGTTGGGGCCGAATATGGGTAGCCACTTCCAACAGCGCAACGTCTGTTGACGGCGCAGCTGTGAACAGTGTCGACAGACCACTCAGATGGCCGCTTCAGCCCGCATGCTCATGGCAATCCGTTCGGTTTGAAGAGGATGCCGCATTCATGCAATACGCCGCCCAAGAACTTCTGTCAGTTTAGCTTCGTATTCTCGATATGTAACAAGGTGTTACTGGAGAGAAGTGATCAAGTCTATCGGTTGTAAGCTGCCGAGGCATCGCATCGACCGACATCAGGTTCGGGATGACGGATGCAGTTTTCTCACAAATTGTACTCGTTACGGAATGTTGCTTTCGCGCATGTGCAATGGCTGGGAAGATGCCAAAGCGCACACCGTTCGTGGAATTCACGCCAGCACACAGAATTGAGTAATCGTCAGCGCCTGGACTAAAGCGGGCAACTCCGCACCATTGTCAGGTCACCCCATTCCCGGAAGATTGAAACCTGGCGGCAAACCGATCCCGCTCTGGATCTTCTGCATTTCCTCGTTCGATGCCCGGTCGGCCTTGTCGCGGGCGTCGTTGAATGCCGCGGCCATGAGGTCTTCGACCATCTGTTTTTCATCCGGCTTCATCAAGCTGTCGTCGATCGAGACGCCGAGAATACGCCCTTTGGCCGTGCAGCGCACCTTGACCAGACCGCCTCCTGAAACGCCCTCCACCTCAATCGCATCGAGTTTGACCTGAGCTTCGCTCATCTGGCTCTGGATCTTCTCGGCGGCTTCCTGAGCCGCCTGGATCATCTCTTCCATCGATTTCATGCTTGCTTGCTCCATTGCGGGCGCGAACTGCCCGCATCGTCGTCAGTTATAATTTCCGCCCCCGGGAATGCCGCGATCGTGGCGGCAACCATGGGATGAGCGGCAATGCGTTCGCGCTGCTCCGCAGCATCCAGCTTTTCACGCTCGACCAGGCTCGGCGGCGCATCAGGATCGTCGCGCTGTTCGACCTGCCAGCGCTCGCCGGTCGCAGCCAGCAGCGCCTCGCGCAATTGCGGCACGATATCGTCGGTATACTGCGGCGCGCGCGCGAAGACCAGTTTGCCAGGCGCACAATCGATCACCCGCAACTGCAGTCGCATAATGCTGGCGACAAGACCGTGCCCAACCGCTTCAATCCGGTCCACCAGCGCGGCGATATCCTGTGGCACTAAGGAAGTCGATTTGGGCGCGCCCTGTTCCGTTGACGACCCGATATTCGCCGGTTGGCCTCCATTGACTGAGATGTCCGCGATCTGTTTTGCCAGCTTCCCTGGATCGGGAAGGTGGGCCGCATGGAGGAGCCGCAGGAGCCCCATCTGTGCCGATACCAGCGGATCGGGTGCCGTACGCACCTCGTCATAGGCCTTGAGCAACAGCTGCCACAGGCGGTGAAGCTGACCAGCCGAAAGGCGCGTGGCCCAATCACCGAGCGCGGCACGTTCCTCTTCGCTGACAGTGCCGGGCAGATCAGCTTCCATCTGCGCAAGAGTGATCTTGTGTACCAGCTCCATCTGCGAACGGATCAGGGCCAGCGGTTCGACACCGAGTGAATACTGGTCGGCAATCGCCGCCAGCAAAGACTTGCCCTCGCCTTCGAGGATCGTCTGCAACAATCGCCGCTGCGCACCTTTATCGGCGAGACCGAGCATGTCGCGCACCCGCGCAGCAGTAACCCTGCCCTCACCTTCTTGCGAACTGTCGAGATCGGCATGGGCAATAGCCTGATCTAGAATCGACAGTCCGTCACGCACCGATCCCTCGGCCGCCGCCGCAATCATAGCCAGCGCTTCGGCTTCGACCTTGACCTGCTCCTGTTCGCAAACCCAGCCGAAATGGCGTTCCAGCAAGTCGGCTGGAATACGCCGCAGGTCAAAACGCTGGGTCCGGCTCAGCACAGTGACAGGTAATTTCTCGACCTCGGTCGTAGCAAACAGGAACTTTACATGCGCCGGCGGCTCTTCGAGCGTCTTGAGCAATGCGTTGAACGCATTGCGCGAAAGCATGTGGACCTCGTCGATGATGTAGATCTTGTAGCGCGCCGAAACCGCAGCATAGCGCACTGCTTCGATGATCTCGCGGACATCATCGACACCTGTGTGGCTGGCAGCGTCCATCTCGATGACATCGATGTGACGCCCTTCGGCGATGGCAGTGCATGGTTCGCATTGGCCGCACGGATCGATCGTCGGCCCGCCCTCGCCATCGGCTCCAATACAATTGAGTGCCTTGGCGATAAGCCGCGCGGTCGAGGTCTTGCCGACCCCGCGCACCCCGGTCATCAGAAAGGCATGGGCCAGCCGGTCGCGTTCGATCGCATTGGCGAGCGTGCGCACCATCGGCTCCTGCCCGATCAGCTCGCTGAAAGTCTGGGGACGGTATTTTCGAGCCAATACGCGATATGGCTGCGCCCCCGGATCGACCGACGCCTTTTCCGCAACTGGCGCGGGGTCCGGATTGGCTTCTGGAGTAGTAGCCGGTGCCGCGCCAAACATCGAATCCTGACCGGCAGCCTCAAGCTCGGCAGCGCTTGGCTTCGCATCCTCTTCCCCAGTCTCCCAGGGAGGGCTGTCAGTGCTCTCCGGTGAATCACCCATGAGCCACTAGGTAGGATGTGCCGCGCCGCTTGTCATGAGTGTGTGGAGAAAAGACCGGCGAACAAAATCCTGCAGACAGGCTCGTCCGCATCGGGAAGGATGTGATTTTATATGGAAAAGGAGCCGAGCGACCCGCCGCAATTCACCTGGGCTGCTTCCTTCCGGACCTGACCCGGTGAGCGAACGC